>JAGAJV010000140.1 GCA_017625915.1 Clostridia bacterium | reverse complement strand
TATCCTTTTAAATTGTCGATTGAACCAGCATGTGCTTATATGCAATGATTTAGCATATTCGTCAATGTTTATATTTTTGGCATAGTTTTCGTTGAAATATCTAATAGAACGCTCAATAAAATTTAAGGTTTCAGACTTACAGCCTTCTCTTAAGTGTCTGTCGATCAAAATAAATATATGATTAAGAGAAATAACTAACAGTTCTTTATAGCTTGTTCTACAAAGCTGTAATTCACGAATCATTCGTTCAAATATTCCTCTATAATCAAGTGATGAACCAGCATTAGCGTTGCTTTATAATTCTACATTCAAATCATTATTGTATGACAAAGATATTTGGGAAGAGGATGCTTTTAAGTATACTGCATTCTGTGTTTCGTTTGATAGTTCGAGCATGAAAAAATGTAACGAATACATACAACTTTCTGCTGTTTCACATACCTGGGACGAGTTATTTGAAAATTGGAAAAATGGTTTTGTAAGTGTTGAGAAAAAGAAAGATAAAATTGTTATACGATATGTCGAAACACCTCATCTATTTTGGCTTAGAAAAAGCAAATCAAAATTGCAAATCTATGAGTACATACAAGAGGCTGAATTAGCTCATGTTGTAAAAGCATGTCCCACATATTTTTCTAACGAACTTACTGATTTTAACGAACTTTTAGCATGGGGCACTTTGAAATCATACTTACATACAGATGATATTTACACACTAATAGACGATATTCCGATTATTTATTGGATAAAAGCATATGCTGCACTAATTAGATATGCTAAAAAAGTTAACTTCATTAACTCCTGTCGCAGATTATTCCGCATTAGAGCACTTTTGGGCAAGTGGCTTCTTGTTCGAAGCAAAAATGAATGGATATATCTTTTCACTCAGGCTAGAGCAAATACCCACAAACGAAAAATTCGAGCCGTCCAAGCCCAAGCACCGCAAAAACGGAACAGGCTGTATCACAATGATAAACGACCACCTCTACGAAGGCAGATACACACCATGCCTAAACGGAAAACGAATCTCCAAAAATGTTTATGCCAAAACAAGAGAAGAGTGCGAGCAAAAGCTCTCCGAGCTAATAAAAACGATGAAAACAGAAATCGCCAAGCTCAAAAAGAAAAACGCATAAAAATAGATGGGTGAGCAAGCGCTCACCCATCAAAATTTGCATCGGAAGTAAACGAAGAAAAGACAGTTATAGTTCGATTCTTCCAAAATTCAAAAGAGTTTTAGATCTCTTGACAGTTAAATAGCCTTTCCAATTTTCTGTTACTTGTATTGAAATGTCGCTATCAATACCCCAAGAAAAATTAGGCTCCCAAACACCTTGCTCGTTAATAGTATCAAGTAAGAAGTTGATTGTATCTTCAATTCCTTTTTCTACATCACTATACCATAATGAGTTAGGTGAAGAAACATAATCAAACGGATTAAAATAATACTCGTTCCATTTGCTCTTGTCAAAACAGGTATTTTCTACAATTCTTCTACGCAAAGAAGCTATAATTTCTTCTGTAATAAGGGGAGATTTTATGCTATATAATTGTTCAACCAAAGCTTTGATATTCAAAGTATCGTGGTCTCCACAAAAGTCGTTGCTAACCAATAAATCAAAGCAATCATTAGCAATTTTATAACCTAATTGCTTTTGTGTTTCTGTTCCAAATAGAATAAAAGCTGAAGCAACAATAGCACAAGGATTTGGATTAAATACTGTGCAAGGCTCATAATTCCACCAAGGTGCGTGAGGATATTCCATAGCTTCTAAAGGTAAGTCCTCCCAATATTTTGGAATGTCTTTAATTGAATTTTCAAAGTAATCAAGTATTTTCTTAAACCAAGGAGCATTACAATCTAATCCATATTCATATGCTTGGAAAATTGCTTCTGCCGTTGCAATAGCAGAGGATGATGGGCAAAGTAAATCGGCTTCCAAGCCGTTTCCCATTCCACCGTCTTTATTTTGATATTTTAACATTTCTTCAACAATGGCTTCTTTGGTGCCACCATTGAATATGTAATTCCATTTTGCCCTATCAAATGCTCGTGCGTTTTCCTGCATCCAAGCATCCATTTTTTGAAATTGTTCTTTTGATAATTTTCTCATATGTACTCCGAAGATTCTAGCATTATTAGTTATTATAACATTTATGATAGAGTTTTTCAACAAAGAGCATAAATATAAGTGGATGAATTATAAAGATATGGGTGAGCAAATGCTCACCCATAAACATATTGGTACAATAAGCTAAGAACACAAAACTTGATAACTTAAGTGGGATTGTATACTCATTTGTTAGCATTGTATTTTATATACTTGATAATGTTGGATATTATAACAATGATTATTCCTGAACAACCTACATTAATATATCGATCTGTCCATAAAGTATTTCCAGAATGGTTGTCAACTACTTGAGCAACGATAAATAATCCCACTAATAATATAATAGCAAAAATTGAAACAAAAATATTTTTTTTGCAAAAATATTTTTTAATTTTTTTATTTTGTTGTTCTTTTAACTTTTTTTGAAGTCTGACATAGTCATCCGATTGACACATTTTATAACTAACTTCTTCAAATCTTTTTTTCCAATCTTCATTTAAAATAACCAAATCGTCTTCTGAAACTTTTAATCCTAATTCAGCGAATTTTTCCGTGTGTCCAGAAATTGTTGGGTTTATAGGTTCATAAGAGGTGTTTAAGTAGTGAAAAACGACAGAAACGAATGTTTCTCCAACTTTAATAACGATCAAGTTTTGTGATGTGTTGTGAACTGCAATTAACGAATCGCCTGAAAAATTAGGACCAACCATAGTTCCAATGTGCCCTAATCCTTTTGAAACCATTCCAACTTTTGAATGATATGTGCCACCAATATAACTATTTGTTGATAATACTTCTTGTGTTTCGATTAATGTGGTTGACAGAGGTAAAAGAATAATATATTCGTTTTTACAATCTTTAATTACAGCACTATCGTTTTTCACTATTGATATTTTTTTATTATGAGTTTCATCTTGGGTTAAAGAAAATTTTTTATTTTTATCAACTTCGTCCTCGTCAATATAAATATCACAAGAAGTGGTTGCCCAAGAAAATTTGCTAGCACTAAGATTAATAGAGTTTTCTTTTATGTTACATTCTTTTAATGGAAAAATAGAAATACCTTTTCCGAGTTCTTTTAATATATCATATTTACTCAACATATAGCATAACCTCGCAGAATAAGAATTATATAAATTATATCACTTTTTTTAGAACAGTTCAAGTATAACTCATAAAATATTGAGTTTTTGAAAATCGTTTTAAGAATATTTAAGAACAATTATAATGTGCGGAGTGCGATATCAAAATTGCTAGAAAAGTAAAATATCAATATTTATATTTTCTCATTTCGCATTGACAAATTTTGTTTCATATGCTAAACTAATAATAGTTTAATACGAAAGCGAGGTGGACAAAATGATTAGTTTAGTATCGATAAAATCTTATGACATTTTGTCCGCTATATAAATCTCTTATATAGGATATATTGAATGCTCTTGATTTTATCGAGAGCATTTTTATATTTTATTGAAAAGAGGTATGCTAATGATGAATTTAACAAATGAAATATTTACAATAAGAATTTTTAACGAAATACCACTAGAGATAATTGATAAGGTGGATGCATTAATAGACAGTAACGAATGTTTAGGCAAGAAAATTGATGAGTATATTTCAGATGCATTATTTTTCAACTTTGAAATTTACAATACTCATAAGGGCGGATTTTGCGTTGTTTGTGAAAATGGTAACAACGAAATAATTGGATTTTTAATGTGCTTGAAAGATATTAAAAACGAAAAGAGGTATATGCATTCAGACTTGAAGGTAAGAGAAGATTATCGTAGAATGCACATAGCAAGCAAAATGCTTAAAGCTACCATATCCGAGGTTGTTAGATTGGGTGGCGGAAGCCTTTGTTGTACTGTTCATCCGAAAAATATACCATCTATCAACTTGCACGAAAAATTAGGCTTTGTAAAAACAGAACTGAAAGAATTTGCGAATTATATCGAGAATACTGATAATTGGATGAACTATTATGAAATGACTTTTGAAACAAACAAGTATTCGATTTTCATGGATTTTCCAAGAGATTTCTATTTTATAGAAAGAATTTATAATGAAAACAAAACACATTTGGATTTTAATATTGAATCTGTTTCAGAGCTTAGAAAAGAAATTGAAGAACAAGGAGATAAAAGGTATTTTACAGTTCTTGATGGTGCAACTCCTTGTGCTTTTGTTAAAATAACCGGTTTTGACACCGATACCATATGGATTGAAGTAATTGCTGTTTTACCAAATAAACAAAATCAAGGAATAGGTACTTTTGCATTGAAAGAAATTGAAGCAAAATTAAGAATTGAGCAAAAGAATAGTATAAAAATAAAGGTGTTAAATAATAACGCAAGAATGTGTAAGTTATTAGAAAAATTGAATTATCGAAGCATTGATGATGAAAGTATGATTTTTGAAAAAATATTATAAAAAACTCAATATTTGCGTCGAAGTAAACAAAGAAAAAGCCTTGAAAACTTAGCGTTTTCAAGGCTTTTTTGGTCGAAGTGCGGAGGTTCGAACTCCGGGCCTCATGGTCCCGAACCATGCGCGCTACCAGCTGCGCTACACCTCGATTTTGGTAAAATATTGAGTTTTTGCAAGTGGTCAAGTCTGTGGTCAAAGTGAAATTTTGCGAAAATTATTGGAGAGGGAAAGTGCTAAAAAGTCAGCCAGTGCAAGGCATTTTGGGATTTTGAAAAAACTTCATAGCAAGATTGGCTATTAGGTCCCGAACGATGCGCGCTACCAGCTGCGCTACACCTCGATTATTAGTATTCTATCACACTTTCTTTAATAATTCAATAGTAAAATACGAAATTCTTTACTTTAATATGTAAATAAAATGCAAAATTATGCCGATTTTCTTGACAAATATAGTTATATAAGTTATAATTAACTAATATTATATGCGCGATATATTAAATGAAAGGATTATTTAAATGGGCGACAATTATTTAAATCTAAGGCGAAATATTTTAATAAAAATAATTGCCAAGACGATTCTGTTAGGCTTGTCCTTAGGATTGCTTGTAGCCTCAGCTATTGCACTTGTGCAAAGGCTGATTTATGATAAGATAGAATTTCCTGTTTGCATTATTGCAGGTGCTATAGTGCTTGCTTTAGCCGGTGGAGTATTTATGTTTGTCAATTTCCCAACGGAGAAGAAGCTTGCAAGATTGCTTGACGAAAGGCTTGCGCTTAAGGAAAAGGTGCAAACTATGTTTGCATACAAGGAAAAAAGCGGACCAATCTATGAGCTTCAAAGAGAGGATACAAACAAATCCTTGATTGGAGCAAAAATTAAGGAATTTGGTGTAATAAGCATTATTGCCTTTACACTATGTATTCTAATTGGCGTAGGAATGATGGTGACGGCTATTATGTTACCCGAAAAGGTTGTGCCACCTCCGCCACCGCCTGCCACGGTGCCGTTTGAAATTACGGAAATACAAATAGCGGCCATTGAGGAGCTAATAGCTTATGTAAACGCTTCCGAAATGGATGAGCCCTTTAAGGCTAATACTGTATCTGCTCTTACTACAATGCTTGACGAATTAAAAACAGCTACAAGCATTACCGAAAGAGATGTGGTCTTAGACAAGGCAATAGATACAATATATTCCGAAGCTGATAAATCCTCCAGCGCCATTGAGATAATCGGTGAGCTATGGAAGATGGACGATGCTTCAGTAAAGCTTCTTGCTAAGGCAATAAACTATTATGATTGGCCAAAGCTTGACGAATACGATAAGTTTATTGCTAAAATAACCGAAGTAAGAGCATCCTTTAACTACATACCCAAGGACGGTAAGGAGCTTGATGAGCAAAAGCAGCTTGAGGAAGCTAAAAAGCTTTTTGCACAGGCTAGCGAAAAAATCATAACTGCGCTATCAGCCTCAAAAATCAGCCAGGAGGACGAGCTATATAAGGTGCTGCAAAGATTAGCCACTGCAAAAGAGGTTGACGAGGAATTTGGCACAAGATTATATGGCTTGCAAACACTATCCGAGCTTATAGACCAGCTAGGCTATAAGGATACGCAAAGAGAGCTGGACACCACCTTTACAATTTTGAATAATGAAATATATAACGTGCTATCACAGCATCAAGAAAATACAAGCACAGGTGAATATGCAATCACAAAAATTTGTGCGCTGTTTAGCTATCCGTTACCAAAGCTTGAACGACCGCAGCTAATTGATTCATCAGCTGATGATTCTGACCCGGGAGACGGCTCAGACGGCGGCTCGGGCGCAATTGGTGAGGGAACAGAATACGGCAGTGACGATTTAGTTTACGACCCATTTACAGGTGAGTATGTAGAATACGGTGTAATCCTAGATAAATATTATGCCTTAATGTTTGGCAAGCTGGAGGGCGAGGGTTACACAGACGAGGAAAAGGCTGCACTGGAAAAATATTTTGATATTCTATACGGTGGCTTTGACGAGAAAAACGAAGAAAATACAGAAAATGAGAATTGAGAGGACTAGAAAATGAGCAATATGGAAAACCTAAAGGAAATTGAAAGAGTAAAAATATTCAGCGAAAAGGTTGCTAAGGTAAAGAGCGAGCTTAGCAAGGACGTTGTAGGTCAAGCAGAAATTATTGAAAATGTTATCATTGCAATTGTAGCAGGCGGTAATGTGCTTTTAGAGGGTGTACCCGGAGTTGGTAAAACAAGACTTGTTCGTTCACTTGGAAGAGTTCTTTCACTTCCATTCTCAAGAATTCAGTTTACTCCTGACCTAATGCCATCAGATGTTACAGGTACAAATATAGTTGAAAAGGACGAAAACGGAAAGCTTAATACAAAATTCCGTAAGGGTCCTATCTTTGCAAACCTTGTGCTTGCAGACGAAATTAACCGTGCAACACCAAAAACACAGTCAGCTATGCTTGAGGTAATGCAGGAGCATAAGGTAACGGTGGCAAATACATCATATCAAATTGCAGAGCCATTTTTCGTGCTTGCAACAGAGAACCCAATTGAGCAGGACGGTACATATCCACTACCGGAGGCACAGATGGACCGTTTTATGTTCAAGCTAATCGTTAATTTTCCATCTGATGATGAGCTTATTAACATTGTAAAAATGACACAGGTTACAATGGCAGAAACAGCCGAGGCTGTAATCAATGGCGAGGAAATTCTTGATATGAGAAAGCTTGCAGCAAGCGTTCCTGTAATTGACGAGATTGTATCCTATGCTGTAAGAATTGTATCAAATACACACCCAGAGCTACCAGCTAGCACTGCTTCAACAAAGAAGTATGTAAAATACGGTGCATCTCCCCGTGCTGCACAGGGCTTAATTACTGCCGCAAAGGTAAGAGCGCTTATGCAGGGCAGATACAATGTATCCTATGAGGATATAGACGCACTTGCTTGTCCTGTACTAAGACATAGAATTAAGATTAACTATACAGCAATCAATGAAAAGCTGGGAGTAGATGATGTAGTATCAATGATTGTAAAGGAAACAAAAAAGGTTACTAAATGAAAACAATGGTGATAGATGAGGCATTTCTTTCGGAAATAGAAGCCTTGCAAACGATACTCAAAAACAATGTTGCGGGTATGTTTGGTGGAAATCATCAATCCAAAAACTTTGGTTCCTCTTGCGAATTTGCTGATTATCGTGACTATATGCCAGGCGACGATATATCTAAAATCGACTGGAATGTATATGCAAGATTTGATAAGCTGTATCAAAAGCTCTATCTTGACGAAAGACAAATGCATACAAAAATATATATAGATGCAAGCCGTTCAATGCAACACGGAAGCTTGGAAAAGTCCGAGCAGGCAATCAGAATGGCAGCTGCATTTGCATATTTGTCCGTAAATGAAATGGACAAGGTATCTATATACGCCATTCATGGGAATCAGGTGGACGAGGTTATTTCGGGAATGGTGGGCAAGGATTCCTACTTAAACTACATAAATAAGCTAAACAACATAGATTTTGATTCCAGCGCTCGTATTAGCGAAGCAATTTTAACCTCAAAAATCGGTATGGGCGATGGCTATTCAATCTTAATATCCGACTTTTTAACTGACGAGGATTTTGAGAGGGCAATAGATAAATTTGCAGAAAAGAAAAGAGATATTCTTTGCGTTCAAATTTTATCCCGTGACGAATTAAACCCTCAATTCAGAGGAAAAATGCATCTTTTCGATTCTGAAAACATTGCCGACTTTTTCCGTAAGAAAATCGACAAGGAGCGCGTAAGAGCATATAAGGAAGCGCTAAAATTCGTTGTCGATAGAATAAAGAATTATTGCGAGAGCCGTGGCGGACATTTTATGCTAGTGCCTGCTCACGAAAGGCTATCCGATGTATTCTTTGGCAATATGGTAGATTTGGGGGTGCTTAAATGAGCTTTATGTATCCTCTTGGCTTACTTGGCTTAATAGGTATTCCTGTAATTATTTTAATTTACATTTTGCAAAGTAAATATACAGAGCAAACTGTAAACTCAAACTACCTATGGCATTTAAGCGATAAATTTATGAAGCGTAAAAATCCCCTAAGCGGTATTTCAGGCATTATCAGCTTGATTTTACAGATACTTATGGTGATTATAATTACTATGATTTTATCCCGTCCAATCTTTACTTTACCAAATGCAGCAAAAAATTATTGCTTTGTCCTTGACGCATCAAGCAGTATGAATATGCAGGAGGGCAAGGAAACAAGATTTGAAAAGGCTAAGGACGAAATCGAAAAAGTAATTAAGAGCTCAAAAAACGGTAGCACATATTCCCTCGTTTATGTATCAAATGATGAATCAGTGCGCGCCTTTGACGATGTAGATAATAAGAAAACTGCAATCGAGCTTTTAAAGGAGGTTGACCCTACCCATACAAGCACAAGCGAGGTAAGCCTTCTTAATACTGCACAGGGCATTTTTGATAAAAGCTCCTCATCCCTCGTTTATCTTGTAACGGATAAAAGCTATAAGACACACGAGAATATCGAAATTATTGATGTAGGAAATGAAAATGCAGAAAACTACGCAGTTTTTGATGTTGAGTATTCACATTCCGGCGGAAGACTTAAAATTGATGCAAAGGCAATCTCTTATACAAAGGACAATACACTTGAAATTAAGGTGTATATAGATGATAGAGAGGTAAAGACCTCCAGCTTTAATGTGAAGGCCGGCGAGCCAACCCCTGTGTCCTTTGATGTTCCGTCATCAGCTTTTAGCAAATTTAAGGTTGAGGTTGCAAACAAGGACGGCTATCTACTAGATAATAGCATTGAAATCTATAATTTGAAAAGCGATAAAACCTATAGTGTATTAATCGTCAGTGATTCCGGCTTCTTCTTTAAGGCTGCAATTGACGCGCTAATCGACTCTGATATTAAGGTAGTATCTCCGGATGAATACGAGGAAATTACAGACAAATACGGTCTTTATATCTTCGATTCATTTACACCGTCAGCGCTGCCAAACGGTGTTGTGTGGCTGATAAACTCCGACAGAAGCATAGAAAACTCCGGCTTCGGTGTCAGAGGAAAAATGGAGGTAACCCCTGCTGACACTATTAAAAAATCAACATCTACAGCTACGAATGTTCGTCAGCTTTTAAAGGGTGTTGGTGATAGTGAGATTTATATAACTGACTATGTAAAATATAGTGGAATGTATTTAAATTTCCATACGCTATATTCCTATGACTCAAATCCGGTTATCTTTGCAGGCGCAAACGGACTTGGCAACCGTCAGGTGGTTTTCGGCTTTGATTTACATAAGTCAGACTTTGCATTGTCAACAGATTTTGTAATGCTTCTTCGCAATTTGCTTGAATATTCCTTCCCAGATGTAATTGAGGAAACTAATTATATCGTTGGTGAGGATGCGCTTGTAAATATACTTAAGAATGCAGAAAACCTAAAGGCAGTATCCCCGTCAGGCAGAGATATTTATATTGAAACAGACGGCGCAACAGCCACATTATCCTTAACTGAAATCGGTACATATGTAATCAGTATGAAGCTTGCAGGAAATGAAATGAATTATCAAATCTATTCCGGAGCAAACGAGCTTGAGAGCAGACCGACCATCGAGGAGGAGGACTTCTCCCTAACAGGAGAAAAAACAGATGCAAATATAGACGGAGAATACGACCCAATGATGCTATTCTTTGTTTGTCTTGCTATTCTATTTATTGCGGATTGGGGGGTATATTGCTATGAAAAATATCAGCTTCGATAATCCGTATCTATTGCTTTTGGCTATTCCTATAGC
>JAGAJV010000139.1 GCA_017625915.1 Clostridia bacterium | reverse complement strand
TTTGCAATATTTTTTTGACAGTTTTTCGCTGCCTCTTTTTTGTCATACCTATTTTACAAAAAATTGCACCTATCATCACGTTAAAACTTTGATAGGTACTTTTTTTATTTTTTGTTGTTTCTTATCTTAATGATATTGACCCTATGTGCGATTTTTGTTATATAAAACGAGGCTACCCCCCTGCCCCCTGTCCCTCTGACCTCTATCCCCTAATATATACTTGAAATATTGTCGAAAATGTGGTACAATATACATAAGTATTTTTTTAGGTTGATTTAAAAATACTTAAAATATTTATTAAATGAGAATTATTATGAAGTTTAAAGATATAAAGAAAAAGCTTCTTATTTTGCTGGGGCTGTTTATTGTAGCTATAGGTCTTGCGTTTTTTCTCTTTTCTGGAGATAACCTTGACCTGCTAAAAAGCATATTTGCAGAGAAGCACACAAACGAGGAATTACAGGAAAAGCTTGGAGATTTTGGCATTAAGGGCTACATAACTATAGCAATTCTTTCAATGCTACAGGTGGTATTGCCATTTTTACCTGCTGAGCCTGTACAGGTAATAGCCGGTATTGCATTTGGCTTCCCAATAGGTCTTATTTGCTGTATTGTAGGCGTTTTTGTCGGCAATTTATTTATCTATATAATGTATAAGATATTTGGTGATAAAATTCAAGCATATTTTGTTAAGAATATTCATTTTGATTTTGATAAGGCCTCAAGCTCTAAAAAGATAACATTTATTATTTTTGTGCTTTATTTCTTGCCTGCTATCCCATACGGTATGATATGCTTCTTTGCGGCAAGCGTAGGTATGAAGCCGCTAAGGTATTTAACTGTAGCAACGCTGGGCGCTATTCCGTCAATTTGTATCGGTGTAGGGCTTGGACATATTGCAATTGAGGTAAGCTGGATAATTTCCATTCTTGTTTTCTTAGTAGTTATTTCATTGCTTATGGTTTTAATGATGAAAAGGGAAACGATGTTTTCAAAAATCAATGAATATCTGGACACTAAATACACCTCAAAAACAACGGTGCAAAAATGCTCACCGTTTGTAATTGATACAGCCTACATAATTTCAAGAATTGCATTATTCTTTAAGGGCGTTAAGGTTAAATACACAAATAAGGTTGGTGGAAAGATTGAAAATCCGTCAATTGTTCTTTGTAATCACGGCTCGTTTCTTGATTTTGTTTATGCAGGAACGCTTATTCGTAAAAAGCGACCAAACTTTATTGTAGCCAGACTGTATTTCTATAAAAAGCTATATGCAAAAATTATGCGCAAGGGTGGATGCTTCCCTAAGAGTATGTTTACATCTGACCTTGACAGTGCTAAAAACTGCTTAAGAGTATTAAAAAATGGCGGCGTGCTTGCAATGATGCCTGAGGCTCGCTTATCTACTGTAGGTAAATTTGAGGATATTCAAGAGGGTACATATTCATTCTTAAAGAAGGCAGGCGTGCCAATTTACACAATCAAGCTTCAAGGCGACTATTTTGCATCGCCTAAGTGGGGTAATGGACTTCGTCGCAATTCATACATTGAGGCTGAAATTGATATTCTTTACACCAAGGAGCAGTTAGAAGCGCTCTCAATTGAGGAAATCAAGCAGGGTGTTGAAAAAAGACTTTACTACGACGATTTTGAATGGTTAAAGACAAAGCCGGAGCTAAAATATAAGTCAAAAAAGCTTGCGGTTGGACTTGAAAATATTCTTGTAAGATGTCCAAAATGTGGCGAAAAGCACTCTATTATAACAAAGGGCAGAAAAGTAATTTGCGAAAAATGCGGTCTTACATTAGAGCTTGACGATAGATATAATTTCAAGGAAAACGAATATTTCGAGAGCTTTGCTAAATGGTACGATTGGCAATTCGAAAAAATCAAGAGCGAAATTGCAAAAAATGTGGATTATAAGCTAGAAAGCAAGGTTGAATTAAGGCTTCCGTCACTTGATGGCAGTAAGCTACTACGCCACGGTGGAGAGGGCAAATGCACCCTTGACAAAAACGGGCTTACATATGCGGGCACTAAGGACGGGTGCGATTTTGAAATTCAATTCCCAATCAGCAAGGTTTATAGACTATTATTTGGCGCAGGTGAGGATTTTGAGGTTTATTTGGGCAACGAGCTATACTATTTTGTACCGGAGGAAAAGCGCTCCTGTGTGGAATGGTATATGACATCAATTATTTTATACGACTCTGTCGTTAGCAAAAAAGCAGAGGTTTAAAATGAAAAAGACAAAAGAAAAAGCTTTTTCGTCAATAGGCGTAAGATCCTTTTTAACTGTAGTTGTTGTTTTAGTAATAGCATTGACTATATGCGGAATATTATCAAGCTTTATTCCACAGGGAGAGTTTGAAACTGACGAAAATGGCGCAATAATTGTAGGTACATACACACAGGGCGAAATAAAGGGTATCGCATTTTGGCGAGTTTTAACAGCGCCCGTAAGAGTTTTTGCATCAGAGGATGCGTTAACTATAATAATGATAAGTGTGTTCCTGCTTATAATGAGTGGAATATTTAATCTGCTTGATAAAACAGGCGGCATAAAAATATTTATAGGACGCATAATGCATAGGCTTCGTGACAGGGGCGGTCCTGTCGTTTGCGTTACAGTGCTTATATTTATGCTTTTTGGTAGCTTCTTTGGTATGTTTGAGGAGCTTGTAACGCTGCTCCCAATAGTTATAATGTTTATGCTATCAATGAAGCTTGATACAATGACAGGACTTGGCACTTGCTTAATGGCTGCTTGCTTTGGCTTTTCCGCAGCTATTACAAATCCGTTTTCAGTAGGACTTGCTGCATCTGTGGCAGGCGTAAATCCATCAAGCGGAGTTTGGTTAAGAATAGTATTTTTTGGCATGATTTATCTAACCCTGTGTGCGTTTTTAATGCTACATCTTAGGAAAATAGAGAAAAAGCCGGAGCGATCCCCAACCTATGAAAACGATTTAATAAAAAGAGCAGAGCTTGAAAGCAAAACACACATTCCCGAGAAAAATGCAGATAAAATCTTCAGGGTGTATTCTGTATTCTTTGCTATACAGGCAGTTGCGCTAATTTTAATAGCATCTGTAAGATCAATTGCAGAATATGCTATTCCAATTTTAGCAGTTAGCTTTTTGGTAACAGGTATTATATGTGGACTTTTAGTGTCCGAGGATAAAAAAAGCGTATTTAAGCATATAGGAAACGGAGCGCTTTCTATGCTTCCTGCCGTATTCTTAATTGCACTTGCATCATCAGTTAAGCTTGTAATGACCGAAAGTGGCATTATTGACACAATAATGAACGAGGTAATTACAGTGCTTGATGGCAAAAACAAATTCTTGGCAGTAATTTTAATTTATCTACTGATTTTGATTTTGCAATTCTTTATTGGCTCAGCCTCAGCAAAAATCTTTTTAGTAATGCCAATTATAATGCCAATTTCGACATCACTTGGCTTGTCCCCACAGCTTGTAATTTTAGCCTACTGTATGGCAGACGGCTTTACAGATGTAATTTTGCCAACCAACCCCGTGCTTCTTGTAGGTTTGTCAATGGCAAATGTATCCTATGGCAAATGGGTAAAATGGACCTGGAAGCTACAATTATTACTTTTAGCCTTAACTGTCGGCGTTTTGTTCTTTGCAGTAGGAATTAATTATTAAAATTTTAGAGGCTGACACATTAAGGCATAACCACATCCCACGAAAAATAGCAAGATTTAGTTAACTAATAATTGCTTGTAAAAGTAAGGTTGAAAAACTTCGTTTTTCTCCATTAATGTGGGATGTTATCGCCGTTTTCGCTCTCGACGTACGTAAGTACGCCTTCGCTTGAAACCGACGATTTCTGCTCTTAATCTGCCTACCCTCTTGTTTTAGGGCTATACATTAAGAAGAAAAGACAGAAATTTCATTGAAATTTCTGTCTTTTGTTATTATTTGGCTTAAATTTGCTTGTAATACAAGGTTTCTTAATGTATAAGCCCATATTTTATTGACAAGTATGTTTTATAGTGCTAAAATTAAAGCATAAAGAAAGCGAGGTAAAATTATGTATAAGATAGGTTTATCAACAACAGGTGAGAAAATATGCGAAAAAACCATAAAAATGTATGGCGACGCAGGATTAGAATATATAGAAATTTCCTGTGGCAAGCAGGAAACTGACAGTCTTGATTATGAAAAGCTAAAGGAATGGTGCGACAAATACAGTGTTAAAATTTGGTCACTGCATTTGCCGTTTTGGCCTTTTGATGAAATTGATATTTCAAGTGAGGCTTTAGCAGATTTTACAGTTGATTATCTTTCAGAAATAATTAAAAGAGCCGGCAAAATAGGCATTGATAAATTCATTATCCATCCAAGCGGAGAGCCAATTGACGAGGATAAAAGACAGGCAAGAATGGATATTGCCAAAAAGAGCCTGTCAGCGCTTGCCGAGGTTGCAAGGGGTGTTGGCGCTACAATTTGCGTTGAGGACCTGCCTCGCACCTGCTTAGGAAGAGGTGCAAGCGATATTTTAGAGCTTTTAAGCGCACATAAGGATTTGCGTGCTTGCTTTGATACAAACCACCTTTTAAACGAGGATAATATTGATTTTATTAAGAAAATAGGAGATAAAATTGTAACTCTCCATGTGTCAGATTACGATTTTATAAACGAGCGCCACTGGCTACCGGGTGAGGGCAAAAACGATTGGCAGGGAATACTAAATGCCTTAAAGGAAATCGGCTACAGTGGCATTTGGCTATACGAAATAAATATGGATTGTCCAAAAACAATTAACCGTCCTCGCCGTCTGACAGTTAAGGATTTTCAAAAAAATGCCGAGGAAGTGTTTACAAATAGCAAAATTACAGTAATTTCAACACCAAAGGAAAACCTTGGTTATTGGGATTGAAAGGAACAAAAATGAGAAAAAGCTTAGGTCCAAAGCCAATAATTTACCCAATGCCTGTATTAATTATCAGCGCATACGACGAAAACGATGTGCCAAATGCAATGAATGCAGCTTGGGGCACAATTTGCGATACGAGCAAAATAGCAATCGTTTTGTCACACGACCATAAAACTGTAAAAAACATATTTCTGAAAAAAGCATTTACAGTAAGCATAGCCGACAAAGAAAATGTAATACCTGCCGACTTCGTGGGAATTGTATCAGGCAATAACGAGCCCGATAAAATGAAAAAACGGGCTGGAGTATAGTTAAAAGCGAGTCAGTTGATGCGCCAATAATAGAAAATCTACCGCTTACCCTTGAATGTAAATATGAAAGCTACGACGAGGATACAGAAATTCTGATAGGTGAGATTGTAAACATCAGCGCCGACGAAAAAATTCTAACCGACGGCAAAATTGATTTATCAAAATTCAGCCCAATTTGCTACGACTCTGCAAATCATAAATACCTAACGCTTGGCGAGGTGGTAGGCAACGCATTTTCTGACGGAAAGAAAATTAAATAACAAAAAGAGGCTGACACATTAAGAAGAAAAGACAGAAATTTCAAAGGAAATTTCTGTCTTTTGTTATTATTTAGCTTAAATTTGCTTGTAATACAAGGCTTCTTAATGTGTCAGCCCCAATTTATTATTTTACCAATCGAAGCCGCCGAGGTCGCTAAAGTCCTCAAAGTCTTGGTAGCCCTCAGGTGGTGTAACTGTTACAGCCTCTCCTGGGTTCACAAATTCCATATTTGCAGTAACAGTTGAGTTTGTTTCAACACCGCCAACACTCATAGCCATTTTGAAGCTAATATCGTAATTAGATACATAATCGTTTTTAACTGTAATAACTACCTTACAATCTGAAATTTCAAGCTCTTCGATAATTTCGCCTGCTGAAGCCTCGTTCATATCGTCAACAAAGTCACCAAAGATTTCCTCGAAGGTTTCATTTGGAATTGAAACAGTTAGCTTATAGCTACCGTCATCACCCTCTGTAAGCTCAATATCCTTAATTAAATCCTCAGGCATTTTCTTAAGCATATCGTCAATGTCGCTTGCGTAGTCGTATTCGCCCATAGCATCCTCAAGGCTCATTTTGTAGCCCTCGCCATCCTCGGAAATATATACATATTCACCGTCCATATAGGATTCAACGGACATTGACTGACCGAGCATAGATGTAGTTGTTGTAGCAGAAATAATAGGATTTTCCTTGTCAGCGTCCTTAACCTTTGTTACAACGTTCATAGGAATTGACATTGTCATACCCTGCATTGCCATATCGATAGTGATATTCATTTTAGCCTCATATTCAGTTAAGGCAGATGTTTTTTCGATAGCACCATTGATAATTTCCTCTGTTGTTTGCTTGTTGCAGGAGGCAAGTGATAATACCATAACTAATGAAAGTATTACCAAAAGCAGTGATGTGATTTTTTTCATTGTGTGTTTTTCTCCTTTTTTGTAAATTCGTTCAATTTATTCTTGCCACAATTTACAAGACTTAAACTGTGCTATTATAATAAAACAAAAAGCCTAAAAAGTCAAGCAACCTACGGTTTCTTTTTGCTAACCTACGGTTTACATTTAAAAAATCTTGTACCCTGTGTGCGA
>JAGAJV010000138.1 GCA_017625915.1 Clostridia bacterium | reverse complement strand
TTATTCAAAATATATTGCATTTAGAAAAGTATAATGCTAAAATAAAAATAGCTTAAGGCTACGGAGGTATATTATGGCTAAAAAAGATAGCATGAGCATTATGAATGAATTTAAAAATGCTCCACAAAAGGAACAAATCATAGCAAAAAGAAAGCTTAAGGTAGGTATTATCGGTACAGGCTGGATTGCAGACGCACACGCAAGCAAGTACAAGGAAATGGATGATGTTGAAATCGTTGCCCTTGCTGACCTAGTACCGGGTAAGGCGGAAAAATTTGCTCAAAAGTGGGAAATTACAGGCGCGCGCTGTTACCTATCTCACAAGGAGCTTATAGATAACGAAAAGGACCTTGATGCAGTTTCCGTTTGTACATATAACAGAACACACGCAGAGTGTACAATTTACGCACTTAAACATGGAGTAAATGTACTTTGCGAAAAGCCAATGTCAGTTACACTTGACGAGGCTGTTGAAATGCGCAGGGCAGAGAAGGAAAGCGGCAAAATTCTTTCAGTTGGCTTCCAACCAAGAATGGACCCAAATATGAAAAAGATTAAGGAAATAGTAGAATCCGGCATACTTGGCGATATTTACTATATCCAAACCGGCGGTGGACGCAGAAGAGGTATTCCAACACCGTATGGAACAACATTTATTGAGGATAAGACAGCAGGTATCGGCGCTATGGGCGATATCGGTTGCTACTCACTTGATATGGTGCTTAACGCAATTGGCTATCCAAAGCCACTTACAGTAAGTGGATATAAGTCCGACTTCTTTGGTAAGGACCCAAAAACATATCCTTGGAACCCGGAATATGCAGATGTATTCGGAGTTGAGGACTTTGCAGCGGGCTTTATTCGTTTAGAGGGTGGCATAATTCTTGACTTCCGTATTGCGTGGGCTATGAACCTAGACACCCCGGGTGATACGATAATTATGGGTAAAAAGGCTTCACTTCGTATCCCATCTACAGAATGCTGGAATGGCTCAGTTGGAGGACCTATGAAGGTTTATAGCGAAATGGCAGGCTCACAGGTTTGCACCGAAATTCCAATTCTAAAATCTCCTGACATTTTCTATGAAAAGATTCGTTCCTTCCTTGATGCAATAATCACAGGCGGAAAATCCCCAGTACCTACAGAGCAGATTATTATTAACCAAGCAATTATTGACGGTATAATCAAATCAGCTGAGCTGGGCAGAGAAATTGAGGTTAATATCCCAGAGGTATAACTATAACAAAGAACTAAGCACTTTTTAGCGTGTTATCCTTAACGGAGAACACGCATCGAGATAAATCCCTTACGGGATTTTCGATATGTTGCTAACGCAACTCGATATGCCTACGGCTCGATATGTTTGCTACGCAAACGAGGGATTTATCTCATATCGAATTGGAGCGTAGCGATAATATATCGAGCCAACGAAGTTGACATATCGACAGAATGAAAAACAAGAGCAAGAATAGAAGGATTTTCTCCTTTTACTCTTGCTCTTTCTGCTTGTGCGGGGCTTCCCCGAAGCGAAGAATGACCTTGTGTCAAAGGCTCCCTTGTGTAAAGGGAGCTGTCAGCGAAGCTGACTG
>JAGAJV010000137.1 GCA_017625915.1 Clostridia bacterium | reverse complement strand
TCTATAATAGCCTATATACATACCTAAAGGGCAGAAAAAACATATTTGGCTATCAATGGCTAATAGGAGATTTACTTGGCTATAACGAGCATCATAAATGGTTTGGAGATAACACAAAAGCCACACCTGACGGAAGATACGCAGGAGATATGCTAAAATTTGGCATAGGACAAAGCGAGGGCAAGGACAAAAATGGCTTAACTGCATTGCTAAATTCAATAGCCCACCTTGACGAAAACGCTATATCCTGTGGCTCAACCGTAACTAATATTTCTATTGATAAAGCACTGGTTGAAAACGACGAAAGCTTTAGAAAATTAGTGGACTTATTTGAGGAATATTTTATACAGGGTGGCGTGCATTTTCAGCTTACCTATGTTTCAAGAGAGGATTTAATCAACGCAAAAACTAACCCCGATAGCTATAAAAATCTTCGTGTAAGAGTAACAGGCTTTTCCGACTATTTTGTAAAGCTAAAGGAAAGCATAAAGGACGACATAATAAAAAGGACTGAACAAAAATAAAGGAAGTGATACCATTAAAGCAACAATTTTTGATATCCAAAGAGGCTCATTTGTTGACGGAAACGGAATAAGAACAACTGTATTCTTTAAGGGCTGTAACTTAAGGTGCAAATGGTGTCACAACCCTGAGGGAATATCAAACTGCAAGCAATTACTATTTTATAGTGACAAATGTACAAAATGTGGAATGTGCGAAAAAATATGCCCCAATAATCTAAAATTCTGCGACCTGTGTGGCAAATGTACATTTTATTGTATAAATGATGCAAGAGAGCTTTGTGGCAAGGAGTACACAAAGGAGAAGCTGTTTGAGGAAATAATAAAGGATAAGCATTTTTATAATACCTCAAATGGTGGCGTCACCTTTTCGGGTGGCGAATGTATGCTACAAATTGACTTTCTTACTGAAATTCTAAAGCTATGCAAGCAGGCTAACATACATACTGCCGTAGATACCGCAGGAAATGTACCATACGATTATTTTGAAAAGGTAATACCTTATACCGATACATTTTTGTACGATATAAAATGTATTGACGAGGACTTGCACAAGCAATTTACAGGTGTATCAAATAATCAAATTCTATCAAACCTAAAATATCTATCAAGCAATTATAAAGGCGAAATTGTGATAAGAACACCAATAATCGGTGGCTTTAACGGCACGGATAGCGAGATTTTAAAAATATCTGATTATTTACAACCACTAAATATCAAAAAAATCGAGCTTTTACCATATCACCAAATGGGCGCGCATAAATATGATGCACTAAATATGGAATTTTCCGAATTTTCAGCACCCTCAAAGGAAAGAATCGAGCATTTAAAATCATTAATAAACAAAAAAATCTAACCATTTGGTTAGATTTTTTTGTTCTAAATAGTAATTGATACATTGTTTTTCTTTTTGCTTGAATTTTCTCATCGTCCTTGTCGTTTGAAACGGACCGAAAACCAAACTGTGAATATATAATCAAATGAACAAATGCACATATATAATATATAAAACAACGGAATTTTTGCAAAGTCCGTTGTTTTTGTTATTTTTTGATATTATCCCAATATGCCTTTGCTGCTTGCTCGGTTTTATTCTCACCGTAGGTGTAATACTGCTTACCAACTAAGTCATCGGGTAAATACTGTTGCTTCACATAATGATTAGGATAAT
>JAGAJV010000019.1 GCA_017625915.1 Clostridia bacterium | reverse complement strand
TCGTTTCTTAGAGCTTGATTTTGCTCTTACTTTATATATTACTTGTTTAGAGTATCTAAACTTAAAAGAATTTAAGAGTTCCGTCTTTGTACATTAAGTTCTCTTAATTTTCATTGTTCAATTTTCAAGGATCTTTCGCACCTCTGCAAGCTCCCTTGCGTTCAGTGCTCAACTATTATATCACCTTAATTTCACTTTGTCAAGTACTTTTTTAAACTTTTTCGAAAAAATTTTAAAATATTTTCTTGGCAAATTTTGCAGGTGGACCTTTATTATATATTATATTTTCAATATTGTCAATAGTTTTTAAATAATTTAATTAAAAAAATTTGCATTTGCCTATTTTGGTATATTTTTTTGCTTATTTCTAACAATATAGATATATGCATATAAAGGAGTTTTGCTTGGCTACTGTTTTATTAAGAACTACTATTATATATATAATACTTATTAGCGCAATGCGTTTAACCGGAAAAAGGCAAATTGGCGAGCTACAAATTACTGAGCTTATTATAACCTTTATGATTTCAGAGCTTGCTACTGTTCCTATACAGGACCTTTCTATTCCTATAGCATATTCATTGTTTCCTATTGTGTTACTTTTATGCTATGAGGTTATTGTATCATTTTTAATTACAAAATCCAAGGCTTTAAAAAAGATATTTGCAGGTAATCCAACTATTTTAATAAAAAAAGGTAAGCTCGACCAAAAGGAGCTTGCAAAATCCAGAATTGGCATTAATGAATTTTTGGGCGAGCTTAGATTAAAGGATATTAGCGACATTTCACAGGTTGATTATGCTGTTTTAGAGCAAAACGGACAATTATCAGTTTTTTTAAAAAGCGAAAATCAGCCGGTTACTCTGACGGATTTGAAAATAGAGCAGGTCAATCAAGGCATTAGCCATGCAATTATTGTTGACGGTGAAATAAATGAAAGCAATTTAAAATGCTCACAGAAAAATCTAAAATGGTTAAATAAATATCTTGATACGCACAAGCTAAATAAGGATGATATTTTTCTTTTCACAGTAAACGATACAAATGATATTAATATAATAATGAAGGATAAAAAATGAAGGGCTTTATTATTTCTATTTGTGTAATAGCTTTGATTTTCGGTTTAGTTTTCTTTAATTCCCTCTATGTATTAAGGATAACAGATAATTTAATCGGTATGGTGGATAGCTTAGATTCTAATAATTATATAATAATGAATGAAATTTTAGATTTTTGGGATAATAACAGCTTTATTATACAGTTATCATCATCCACTAAGGAAACGGACAAAATTGATGATATGCTCGCCTCACTCGAGGCCATGTATGAAAGTGATAGCTTTCTCGGCTTAGATGAGAAAAAAGCTCTTCTTATTAATTATATAAAGCTAATTAATTCTCACGAAAAGGTGAGCTTTGATAATATATTATAAAATAAGCTGCCACAAATGTGGCAGCTTATGTATTATAAATTAGATACCGCTTCCTTTAATAACGCAATTTCCCTTGCATATCCGTCCAACTCGTTTGGTGTTTCTAAGCATATTGGCAGCTTTGCAATTATTGGATGAGAGATTATTTTCACTATACTGTCCAATGTAAGGTGACCGTTACCTATAGTTTCATGTCTATCCTTTCTTGCGCCCAGTGGATTTTTTGAATCGTTTAGGTGAATTGCTTTTAGTCTGTCAATGCCGATAACTCTATCAAATTCCTCTAACACCGCATTTACATCCTCGGCAATTTTATAGCCTCCGTCGTGAATATGACAGGTATCAAGGCAAACACCTACACGAGAGGAGTCCTCTAAATTATCAATTATTGCTTTAATCTCCTCAAAGCTCTTGCCAATTTCGCTTCCCTTGCCTGCCATTGTTTCTATAAGCACTAAGGTTTTTTCGCTTTCCTTTAAAATTGTGTTTAGTGTATCGGCAGTTTTGGCAATACCTACATCAACACCTTGGGATACATGACAGCCCGGGTGAAAATTATATAATGCATTTGGAATTTTATCAAGAAGTCTTAAATCCTCTGCCATTGTTCTTTTAGTATAATCACGAATACCCTCATCGGCGGCGCAAGGATTGAAGGTATAGGGCGCGTGGGCAATAATGGGTGCAAAATTGTTTTCTTGCATTATTGAAATTAGCCCCTGTATATCCTCCTCGCTTGGCACTTTAATGCCACCTCCTCGAGGATTTCTCGTGAAAAATTGAAATGTGTTAGCACCTATTGAAAGTGCAGTTTTGCCCATATTAGTGTATCCTCCTGATACGGACAAATGACAACCGATATTTATTTTCATTTTTGCTCCTATATTACAAAATCAAATTCAAAGTCGTAAATTGATACAGCATCTCCGTCCTTACAGCCCTCTTCTCTAAGCTTGTCTATAACTCCACTCTTAAGCAGGACTCTTTGGAAGAACATAAGCGATTCTCTATCGTAGAAATTAACTTGTCCAACCAAATTGAATAGCCATTCGCCCTCTACGATATATGTGCCCTTTTCATCCTTTGTAATAGTGATTGGGTGATCCTCGCCGTCAGACAGTATTGCATCCTCCGGTGCATAATCTGCTTCATATATTGTTAACGGCGGTAATTCCTCTAGCATTTTATCAATTTCGCTTACAAGCTCGTCGGTATTTTCGCCTGTATATGCAGAAATGTAAATTAGCCTCCAGCCTTGCTCCTTAACATATGCTTCAAATGCGTCTACATCTACTACGCTTCTGTCAAGTGAGTCAACCTTATTTGCTACAATAATGCGTGGACGTGTGGATAATTCAGGTGAAAACTTGGTTAGCTCCTCGTCTATTACCTTAATATCGTCAATTGGATTTCTGCCCTCAAAGCAAGAAATATCGACCACTTGAACGAGTAATCTACATCTTTCAATATGTCTTAAAAATGCGTGGCCTAAGCCTAACCCCTCGGACGCACCCTCGATAAGACCCGGAATATCAGCCATTACAAAGCCGTGACCTTCTCTTACTCGAACAACGCCTAGATTTGGTGACAATGTGGTAAAGTGATAGTCTGCAATTTTTGGTCTTGCATCGCTTACTGCGGCAAGTAATGACGACTTTCCAGCACTGGGCAAGCCTACAAGTCCTACATCTGCAAGCATTTTAAGCTCCAATGTAAGCTCCCATTCCTGTCCCTTTGTGCCACTCTTTGCAAACATTGGAATTTGACGGGTAGGAGTTGCAAAATGCTTGTTTCCCCAGCCACCTCTGCCACCTTTTGCGCAAATCCAATCCTCACAGTTGGACATATCCTTAAGGATTTTTCCTGTTTTTTCATCCTTAATGAGTGTTCCCTCAGGTACTTTTATGATTATGTCCTCTCCGTTTTTACCGTGGAATTTTGCGCCAGCGCCATCTCCGCCATTTGTGGCAACGAATTTTCTTTTATATCTAAAGGATAACAGTGTATTTGTTCCCTTATCTATTGTAAAGATAACATTTCCGCCATTTCCTCCGTCGCCTCCGTCAGGTCCTCCCTTAGCGACATACTTTTCTCTTCTAAAGGAAACGCAACCGTTTCCACCGTTTCCTGCTTTTACATAAATTTTTACTTTATCTATAAACATTGCTTGCTCCTTCCTGAGCTTAAAGCAAACCTTTACCTATATTTACATTATCAAGGTAAGCCATTGATACAGATGTATTGCTTATTGTGCTTTGCTCGGTTATTTTTATTGTTTCTGTGCTTGTACTATTTTCGTTATTAAAATTAAAGTCCTTGCCAAGTACAAAATAGTACACTATAAATGTAATTATTGCTACTAAAATCAAAATTATCAGCGCGTCAATCACATTAAAGGTAAATTTTCTTTTTTTATTCATAATCTATTTCGATAACCTCTTGGTTCTCTACCTCCTCAAGCTCCTTTACCCTTGGTAGGTCGTCGTTTGTTTCCTCAAACTCCTTTATTTCCAAATCAAGCTCTGTTATTGAACTATTTTTTGGCATACGAACATATCTTCTTTTCGGTACGGTATCGTGATATATATCGCCTGTCAATGTAACATCCATAGTTGCAGATGTAAAGTCCTTAGCTATACCCTTTGGCTCCTCGTCTTGTCTTTCTATACGCATATATGCAAAGGAAAAAGCTACTAATAGCCAAAATAGCAAATAAAGTCTTTTATCGTTCCAGGTGTAATTTATCATGCCAGACACTACTAGCCCTGTAACAGCGCAAAAGCCTGCACAGCAGTTGATTTTTCTATATTGGTTTTTCGCCTTGACACAGTAGGAGAAGGTGAGCCTTATTAGCATTATAGCAAAGGCTACAAATGCAATAAAGCCTACAATACCGTATTCAATAAGCAATTGAATGAGCATATTATTAACATATCCGTCTGATGAATTAAATGTAAGGTTGAATACATTTTCGCCTGCACCTATTCCTAAAGGATTTGACAAAAACATTTGAAAACCATCGCGAATGGTTTCAACCACGCTAGAAATAGTTAATCCCTCAAGCATTTTTGTAGACATTATCTGTTCAAGCGCATTTGTCGGTAATGTAAAATACAATATTGGGCATACTGCAATTACAACTATAGCTAAATATGCGAAATTTCTATTAAATATCATTAATAGAAGAAGTGTTGCAAATACAATGCCTATAACTCCTGATAATGAATGTGTTAAGCCCACAGTAACAAGTAATGTAGCCCCCATTATAAAGCCGATTAGCTTTTGAGTGTTGCCGCGCTCAGAAATTATATGAACTAATGTAAATGGAATTATGGCAACTAAAAATTGTGCCAATGCATCGGAATCTGCAAAGCTTGATATTACGCTTTGGCCGTTTGTAAACAATCTACCTATATCAGGCACGCTTATGCTAATTCGCCCCAGTATTGCTTGAATGATTGCTATTATTGATACTATCAAGCCTGAGGTAACAAGTGCCATTAAGCATCTTCTAAACCATTCCTTTGAACGAATAAGGTTGGTAACTACAAAGTATGAAAGCATCAAGCTTACACACAGGGTAGCTTCCTTTAGAGATGAAATCATATCCTTAGATAGTGTGCCACGCACAAATGTCACCACAAGAACCAGCACAACCCAAATATCAAAATACTCAAATTTAAAGGTACGCTTGCCAACTATACACTTAAATAAGTAGCAGACAAATACAAATGCAACGCATATCTGCATAGCTACTATAGGAGTAAAGGGCAAGCCTAAGATTATTGCAATAACACCAATTTCCGGTGCACGCAATACACAGTATGCTAAAACAATTAAGCCTATAATCGCTACTAGTCTGAGAGGCATAACAAAGTAAGATATAACACCTAAGCCTATTCCAATAAAAAACGCAAGGTTAGGCATAGCTATTCTATTTTTTTCTGACGCCTCTCTCATTTTTTCCTTATTTAAGCCAAGGAATTTAAAGAAAAGTGAATTGCAAAGCTTACTAGTATATAGATTATACGATAGCGATTTAGATGAAAATAGCATAGGTACTGATGATACGCATATTGCTATTCCGGAAATAAACATTTCAAGTGTAACATTCAAGAATAGAATATAATCGTTTAGTGGGTATAGCACAGAAATTAGTGCCCCCATTATAAACATCATAATTCCATAATCTCTTAGCGACAATCTTAAAAGAAGCTCCATAAATTTAGGAACTGCATTAACTAAAAGGTTTCTTTCGATTAATCTTGATGCTACTCTTCTGGTTTTTCCGTGTTGTGCTGTTCCTTTTTTTCTTCTGATTTTGCTTAAATACTTTTCGTTTGCTTCATCATAAGATGTAAAGAAATAGCCAAACATTCCATTTTTGAGAAGTGAAAAGATTTTTTCGCTTATTATATCAAAAATAGAGCGTCTTTGTATATTTAATTTTTGCTTATTGTCCAATATATCACATCCATTCATAAGCCCTAGGGCTTGGATTATATGCAAATTTACACACAGGGTGCTTTATTTTTTCAAATTGTGTTCTTTTATATATTTCTCATATAGGTCGGGACGGCGCTCCTTTGTGAGCTGTAGGGATTTTTCAAGCCGCCACTTATCTATATTTGCGTGGTGTCCTGATAAAAGCACCTCGGGAACCTCCTTGCCATTAAATACAGGAGGACGTGTGTATTGAGGATACTCTAAAAGTCCGGATGCTATGCTTTCCTTTTCATAGCATTCCTTATCTGAAAGCACGCCATCAACCAATCTTGAAACTGCGTCAACAATTATGCAAGCCGGAATTTCTCCACCGGTTAAAACATAGTCGCCTATGGAAATTTCCTCGTCAACAATTTCATCAATCACTCTTTGGTCAACTCCCTCATAGTGACCACAAAGTATCACAATATTATCGTATTGTGATAGCTCCTTTGCAATTTCATGATTAAAAACTCGCCCACGGGGTGAGGCATAAATTACATATCGCTTACCCTGTGGTTGCTTTTTGCATACCGCCTTGAAGCAATCGCAAATTGGTTGGGTCGCCATAAGCATTCCCTTGCCACCGCCATATGGAGTGTCATCTGTTTTCTTATGCTTATCCTTTGTATAATCACGAATATCGTGAGTCTCTACGGTTATAAGCCCATTTTTTCTTGCCCGTCCTATTATGCTCTCGCTTAACACAGACTCAACCATATTAGGAAAAAGCGTCATTATATCAAATCTCATTTTAGTCAAGTAATCCTTCAATAGGTGTAATTAGTATTCCCTCTTCAAGAGAAATTTTCGCTATAAACTCCTTAATCGCCGGAATATATGCGTCTGGCTTATTATCTCTCTTTACAACATAAATGTCCTGTGCGCCTTGATTGATTACTTCTTTAAGTGTGCCATAAACCTCATTTGTTGCATTATCCTTAATTTCAAGTCCAATTAAGTCAACAATAAAAAAATCGTTTTCATCTGTTATTATGTCGTTTCTGTCAGCATAGATTGTTTTCATTCTAAGTGATACAACCTCTTCGGGTGTTGTGATGCCATCGAGAGTGACAATAACAGAATTTTTGTAGGGTGCTGACTTAATAACCTTTACCCTTTTGTATTCGTCGCCGTTTTTAAAGTAGACATATTTGAGGGCCTCAAAGACCTCGACACTATCGCAAAAATGATTTATTATCATAGCACCGTTTATTCCGTGTGCTCTTACTATTTGTCCACATTCCAAGTATTTATGTAGCATTTTCAACTCCTATAAGATATAGTCAATAAAATTCCAATATATATTGTATCACAATATTATTTAAATATCAAGATTAATAAATATAAAAAATATAAAAAAATATTATGAAAGTACTTGACAAGCCGTTTCGAATGTGCTACAATAAGAGCACCTCGCACACGGGGTTCTTTTTTTGCGCGTCAAAAAAAGGTAAGTCCTCTTGTAAGAGGGAGGTACAAATGCACGCAAGTGCAAAATATGGGATTTTACCCAAATCAAAATTAGGAGGTGCCGCAAAAATGGCTAATGAAGCAAGAGTCAAGGTTACTTTTGTATGCACAGAGTGCAAGCAACGTAATTACGACACAAAGAAAAACAAGAAGAACGACCCTGATAGACTTGAAATGAACAAGTTCTGTCGTTTTTGTCGTAAGCACACCTTGCACAAGGAATCAAAGTAAGGGGTGAGAGTATGGCAGACAAGGAAATCGTAAAAAAGCAAAAGTCTGATAAGCCCAGTTTTTTCGCCAGACTCGCAAAGAAATTCAAGGGGCTCAAGAGCGAATTTAAAAAGATTACATGGGCAAATGTCAGAACCACATTTAAGAACTTCTCTATAGTTCTTGTTGCTCTAATAGCTTTCGCTGTTGCAATCGGTCTTGTTGACTTAGGTCTCGGTTCACTATTCAAATGGCTTCTTTCTCTATAAAGAGGTGTAAGCGATGAGTGATTTTAACGAGCTTAATGTCGGACCTAGATGGTATGTAGTACATACTTATACAGGTTACGAGAACAAGGTTAAAGCAACCATTGAAAAGGCTGTTGAGTACAGAAATCTTCAAGATTTAATTTTTGATGTAAAAATTCCGGTTATTACATCTACAACAACTGACGCAAAGGGTAAGGAAAAAATCGTTGAGGAAAAGATTTTCCCAGCTTATGTTTTTGTTAAGATGGTTATGAACGACGAAACATGGCACGTGGTAAGAAACATTAGTGGCGTTACCGGCTTTGTTGGTCCCGGTTCAAGACCTGTTCCTCTAACAGATGAGGAGGCCCTGGCAATCGCAGTTGAAGAAAAGGTTGAGCTTAATGCATTCAACATTGGTGACGAGGTAGAAATCATCGACGGATTTTTATCAGGTCACAGTGGTAAAATCAGTGAAATCTCAGAGGATTCACAAGAGGTTACCGTTATTGTATCATCTATCGGCCGTGAAATGCCTGTTAGTCTTGATGCAAAAGCAATTAAAAAGAAATAAATTATAGCTCGTGACAGCTAGGATTGTCACAAATCAGTGGGAGAGAGAAAAATTTTTCTAATTCTCTCGTACAGTACCACTTAGGAGGTTTATTAATTATGGCTAAGAAAATTCAGGGTTATATTAAGCTTCAAATCCCTGCAGGTAAAGCAACACCACAACCACCAATTGGTCCAGCTCTTGGTCAATACGGTGTTTCAATTCCTAACTTTACAAAGGAATTTAACGAAAGAACAAAGAATGATATCGGTTACATCATCCCTGTTGTAATCACAGTTTATGCTGACCGTTCATTTACATTCATCACAAAGACTCCACCAGCTCCTGTTCTCATTAAGAAGGCTGCTGGTATCGAAACAGCTTCTGCAGCTCCTAACAAGACAAAGGTTGCAAAGCTTACAAAGGAACAGGTTCAAAAGATTGCTGAAACAAAGATGCCTGACTTAAATGCAGGTTCACTTGAAGCAGCTATGAGCATGATCGCAGGTACAGCCCGTTCAATGGGTATCACTGTTGAGGAATAAGGATTAGGAGGTAATTTGAGATGAAAATGGGAAAGAAATATATCGCAAGTGCGGAGCTCATTGA
>JAGAJV010000136.1 GCA_017625915.1 Clostridia bacterium | reverse complement strand
CTATTCCTTTATAAAATCGTATAGCTCTCCGTTTATTGTAATTAGTATGCCTGTATCGTTTTCTGTTATCTTGTCAAAAAATTCTTGGGTAACGGAAAATTCTACAGCTCCGTTTTCTATTTGAAATCCAACTAAAAAATCAAGCACATAGCGAGATACTATAAAGCCCTCGTAGGAATCCAGTATTCTTTTTGATATAACCGTTGCTTTTAATTCCTTTCTTTCAGGGCTTTCCTCTCTTTTTTGCTTCTCTATTTCCTCGTCCTGCGCTTGCTTTTTCCATTTCTTATCGTTAACGCCGATATATATAAATACACCAAAAAGCAATGAAATAATGACGATAGCTAGTATTATAGGTACATACTCCATTTTTTACTCCTTAAATTTGATGATTATATTTTAGCATATATGGGATTTGTTTTCAACTAAAATATAAAATCAAAAAGCACATTCTTATGAATGCGCTTTTTGATTAGGAGAGTTAATGAGTATTATAGTAAAACTCAATTTATTATATTTTAGGAAGAAATATAATCTAATTTAGAGAGGGCGTTTAAAGAGGAGAGTAGGGGCTCTTACTTGCCCTCTCGTATTAACACAGCCTTAGCTTTTTTGCAACTAAGGCAAGGTGCTCGTTTGTTACTGGCTTTATGCCGAAATAGTCAGTGCCTAGTCTATATGATTGTGCGCCGAAATGCATATCGTTTGAAAACCATATTACAGGCGTTTTGGGACACATATCCCTTGAAGCAATTACGCTTTCCATTCCCTTAGCACCGTTTTCCAGAACAAATATTATATCCTGTGGCGCTTTCAGTAATTTTAAAAGCTCGTCGTAATCTGATGTATATGTATAGCTCTTTTTTCTAAATATATAATTTTCGTGGGAGTTCATCAAATCAATAAGCTCGCTTACTTCATTCCCCGAGCCAAAAACTAAAATGTTCATTGGGGTTTCCTCCTTTGTGGCTTTGTTCTATCGCTATAGGATTTCTTATCCTCTGGTTTTATTATACCGATTTTTTGTTGTTTTGCAATAGCTTTGGCGCAAGCGGTCAAAATTTGGCGCAAGTGGTTAGTGATTAGTGGCTAGTGGCTAGTATTTTATAAAAAATATTGTTTTTTGTTTATATTTGTGTTAAAATATTTTTAATAAAAAGTAATGGGGGGTATATTGTATGAGAGTAGCTATTGTTGATGATGATAATGAGCTTTTAGAGAGCTTATCCGATCTTATTTCAAATGAGCTTTTGGCTATTGGTGATAGCTCTAAAAGAATTTCAAAATTCCACAGCGGTGAGGAATTTTTGGAAAGCTTTAAAGAGGGTATGTACGACCTTATTATTTTAGATATATTTATGTGTGGAATGTTAGGCATTGATGTAGCACGCAAGGTTCGCGAAAGCGATAATGACGTGCGCCTTGTTTTCTGCACAACCAGCAACGAGTTTGCAAGTGAAAGCTACGAGGTTAATGCTCACTATTATTTACATAAGCCCTTTACAGAAAAAAGCGTAAAATTAATGCTTGACCGTCTTGGCATGGACTCCTATGAGTTTGCAAAGCATATTACCCTCTCTAACGGTCAGGCGATTATTCTCAGAAATGTAATTTACACTGAATATTTTGGTCACAATGTTACTATTCACTTAAAGCATGGCGAGGATATAACTGCCAGAGTATTGCACTCTGAGGTTGAGGCGCTTCTTTGCGAAAATGATTATTTTTGCTGTTGTACCAAAGGTATTGTGGTGAATTTTCACGAGGTAAAAAGCCAAAACGGTAACGATTTTGTAATGTCAAATGGCGACACGCTTCCTATAAGCAGACGAAAAAGCAAGGATGTTATTGACGCATATACAAGGTTTAAGTTTGCTCAGCTTCGCAAGGAGGTTGGCAAATGATAAAATATTTAGAGGTTTGCGTTTACGGCTTATTAAATCTTTCGTATCTTGTCCTTGCTATTCTTCCCTTTTGGGACAGGCTTCGCTTTTCTAAAAAAAACACCTACTTTTTTATAGGTGGATTAGGCGCTATTCAAATTCTTTTTGCTATGTGGGCAGGGCTTTGGGTAAATGAATCATACAGAGGGCTTGTAAGTGCTATTGCTCTTATTATTTACTACGGTCTTTTTGCTATTATGGTTAAGGCTCATTTTGGTAAGAAATTATTTATGCTTATTATGCTTTCCAATATTTCCTCGTTTATCAATATTGCGGGGAAGTATTTTGAAAGCTTGATTTTTGGCGATGTAGCTTGGGAACGCACATATGCATTTAGCTATTCTCTTTGCGTTTTTGTGCTTCAAGCGCTAACTTTAATTCCTGTTGTCCTATCAATCGTTAAGCTATTTAAGGGCGCTATTGAAAATGAGCATGTAAGGTCTGCCTGGAAATATTTATGGCTAATTCCCGCTACCTTCTATTTCGTTTGGTTTTTCCATGTATATTCATTACATAATTCACCTGAAAATTTTGCTATGAGTGGCGAGCATGTGCTCTTTTTGTTTATTGTAGATTTAGGTGCGTATTTAGTTTACTATACTGCATTTAGATTTATTAAGGAGCAGGGCAAAAATATGATGCTTGAGGAAAATAACTATCATCTTGCTATGCAGCATTTACAGTATGAAAATCTGAACGAAAGAATTTTAGAGGCACGACACGCAAAGCACGATATAAGACATCATATTACAATTATGTCCTCTTATCTTGCAAGCAAGGAATACGACAAGCTGGAAAAATACCTTAACAGCTACAAAAAATCCTTGCCAGACGACAGCTCCATTATGCTATGCGAAAATCAAGCAATTAATGCTCTTTTGGTTTATTTTGCAGGGCTTTCAAGAGATGCTGACACGGACTTTAAGGTGCTTGCAAGAATACCTAAGGAAATTAAAATTGCAGAAAATGACGTATGCGTTGTGCTTGGTAATCTTTTAGAAAATGCGCTACACGCTTGCTTTGTATATAAGGGAGATAGACAAATCAGTGTGGCGATTGATTATAACGATAGCTGTATGCTAATTGCTATTGATAACACCTTTAACGGAAAGCTAAAAAAGAGCTTTGACGGTGGTCTTTTGACTACTAAAAAGGGTGGCACCGGTGTCGGACTTGAGTCCGTTAAGAATATTGCAAAAAATTATAATGGTTTATTTAATTACGAGGTAAAGGACGGAAAATTCTGCGTATCTGTTATGCTAAATATTAAACAGATTTCTTAAACCCTCCGTCTGCTTCGCAGACACCTCCCTTAACCATTAAGGGAGGCTTAGGTGTTTCCGTTATGCTAAATGTTAATTGAGGTTTTTATGGAATATAGAATTGAGAGGGACTCTATGGGCGAAATAAGAGTTCCTAAGGATAAATATTGGGGTGCGCAAACCCAAAGAAGCTATGAGAATTTTAAAATTGGATGTGAAAAAATGCCAATTTCTGTTATTTATTCTCTTGCAATATTGAAGCTTGCTTGTGCTTTTGCTAACAACGAATTAAAGCCTGAAAAAATGACAGACGAAAAAAAGGACATTATCTTTAGCGTTGTTATGAATGAAATATTAAAGGGTAAGCTTGATAGCCATTTTCCGCTTTCTGTATGGCAAACAGGCAGTGGCACTCAAACTAATATGAATGTTAATGAGGTTATTGCAAATCGTGGAAATGAAATTGCAGGCAAAAGGCTATTTCACCCTAATGACGATATAAATATGTCACAATCCTCTAATGATGTATTTCCCTCTGCTATGCATATTGCGTGCGTTTTGGATATTACAAATAATCTGCTACCAAGCATTAAGGGACTAATTAAGACACTTAAATCACTTGAGGGAAAATACAAAAATGCAGTAAAAAGTGGCAGAACTCATTTACAGGATGCAACACCTATTTCCTTTGGGCAGGAGATTAGTGGTTGGAGAGCATCCTTAGAAAAGGATATAGAGCTATTAAACGACGCTATAAAGCATTTATCTTACCTTGCGATTGGCGGCACGGCTGTTGGTACAGGGCTTAATGCGCCAAGTGGCTTTGACAAGGCTGTAACAGGTGAATTGACAAAAATTTTAGGCATCAGCTTTAAGCCTGCCAAAAACAAGTTTCATGCTCTTTCCTCTAAGGACGAAATGGTATTTACCCACGGGGCTTTAAAGGCGCTCTCTTGCGATTTAATGAAGATTGCAAATGATATAAGATGGCTAGCTTCCGGTCCAAGATGCGGCCTTGGAGAAATTACTATACCTGAAAACGAGCCCGGATCCTCTATTATGCCCGGCAAGGTAAACCCAACACAGTGTGAAGCCATTACTATGATAGCGACACAGGTTATGGGAAATGATGCTACTATCGGTATTTGCGCATCACAGGGCAATTTTGAGCTTAATGTATTTATGCCTGTTATGATTTATAATTTCTTGCAATCTGTTAGTCTGCTTAGTGACGGTATTAATTCCTTTAATGAAAACTGTGTTAAGGGCATTAAAATAAATAAGAAAAAAATGCACGACAATTTACATAATTCCTTAATGCTAGTTACTGCATTAACCCCATATATTGGATACGAAAAGGGGGCAGAGATAGCAAAATCAGCACACAGGGAAGGACTTTCTTTAAGGGAAGCCTGCTTAAAGCTGGGATATTTAACAGGCGAGGAATTTGACGGATACTTTAAGCCCGAGGAGATGGTATAAATGGATATAAGACAAGAGTCACTTAAAAAGCATTATGAATGGAATGGCAAAATTGAGGTTGTATCCCGTGCTAAAATCAACACAAGAGAGGATTTATCCTTAGCATATACGCCCGGCGTTGCCGAGCCTTGCCTTGAAATTCAAAAGGATATTACAAAAAGCTATGAGCTAACTCGCCGTTCAAATTTAGTGGCAGTTATTACAGACGGCACTGCCGTTTTAGGTCTTGGAGATATTGGACCCGAGGCAGGTATGCCTGTTATGGAGGGAAAATGCGCTTTATTTAAGGAATTTGCAGATGTGGACGCATTTCCTATTTGCGTAAAGAGCAAGGATGTAGACGAAATCGTAAGGACTGTTGAGCTAATTTCCGGCTCCTTTGGCGGTATTAATTTAGAGGATATTTCAGCGCCTCGTTGCTTTGAAATTGAAAAAAAGCTTAAGGATGTATGCGATATTCCTGTTTTTCATGACGACCAGCACGGAACTGCAATTGTAGTTGGCGCAGCGCTTTTAAATGCGCTTAAGGTTGTTAAAAAGGATATTGCTGCTGTTAAAATTGTAATTAACGGCGCAGGCTCGGCAGGTAATGCTATTTGCAAGCATTTAATGAATATGGGTGCAAAAAACATTATTATGGTTGACCGCGCAGGCATTTTATGTGAGGGTGATGACACTCTTGACGAGGCTAAAAGGGAGCTTGCTAAAATTACTAACAGAAAAATGCTTGTAGGCTCACTTGGTGACGCTATGGTTGGCTGTGATGTATTTATTGGCGTTAGCGCGCCAAATGTTGTAAGTGAGGAAATGATAAAATCAATGGCAAACGATGCTATTGTATTCCCTATGGCAAATCCTACACCTGAAATTATGCCTGATACCGCTAAAAAGGCAGGAGCGCGAATTGTAGGCACAGGTCGCAGCGATTTCCCTAATCAAATCAACAATGTGCTTGCGTTTCCCGGCATATTCAGAGGTGCACTTGATGCAAGAGCAAGCTGTATAAATGAGGAAATGAAGCTTGCTACCTCGTATGCATTAGCATCACTGATAAGTGACGAGGAATTAAACGAGGAAAACATTATTCCAAATGCGCTTGACAAGCGAGTAGCATCGGTTGTTAGCCAAGCAGTAATTAAGGCTGCATACGAAACAGGTGTTGCAAAAAAATAAAATAGAAAAATCGCCAAGTCACTTGGCGATTTTATTATTTCTTTATTTTAAAAAGCTTTCTTAAAATAGGAACAAAAAGCTTAGGTGACTTAACAACAACAATTTTCATATAAGCTCCAAAATTAATATGTTTTCACTATAATGATATGAAAATTTTGTAATTTCGTTACAATGTAGAGTCACCGTACCCTGTACCCTATACCCTATATCCTATATCCTATATCCTATATCCTATATCCTATATCCTGTCCCCTATTTTCTCCAAGTCGGCTTTTTCTTTAGTATTTCATAAAGTGCCAGATAGCTTTGGTGACGGGATTTTGGAATTTCGCCCTCTTTTACTCGGCTAATAACATCACAGCCGTCCTCTTTTGTGTGTGAGCACTTAGTATATCGACACTCCCCACGGGATTTTTCAAATTCTCTAAAGGTGTCAAATAGCTCGTCAAGATTGAAAAAGTCAAAGCGCTCAAAGTCTAGGAGGGAAAAGCCCGGGGTGTCGGCAAGATAGCCCTTATGTCCCTTGCCTATAATTTCCTCATAGGGAAAAAGCTCGGTGTGGCGAGTGGTGTTTTTGCCTCGCTCGATTTTTTGGCTAAGCTCACCTGTTTCAAGATTTAGATTTGGGAAAATAGCATTTAAAAGCGTACTCTTTCCTGCGCCCGAAACACCTGCAAACGCACACAGGGGCGCTTGCTTTTGGGAAATTTTCTTAATATAGGAATAAATCTCCTCAACTCCGTCGTGGCTTTCTGACGAGGTTATAAACACATTAAAGCCACATTTTTTATAAATATTGTAAATGCCTTCGGCAAAGTCCTTATCCAGGTCGGATTTTGTAATTACAATTACAGGCTCAATTTTATTATGCTCGCAAATTGAAATCATTTTGTCAACAATTTGCAAGTCTGGGTGGGGCTTTACGCAAGGAATTACTGCGAAAATTACATCTAAATTTGCAAGAGGTGGGCGGATAAGTGAATTTTTTCTTTCAAGAATGCTTTTACAGAAAAATTCATTTTCCTTTTGCTCCTCTATTTCAACTCTGTCCCCTGTTAAAAGCACGATTTTCTCGTGACGAAATGCGCCACGTCCTCGCACATTTATATATTTTTCGCCGTTTACTTCATTGTCCAGACGCACGGTGTAAAGTCCGCCTACGCCCTTAATTACTGTTCCTAAAATCATTTTTTCCCCTTTGAGAAAATTCTCTTCATTTTTGCCTTGAGGTTTTCCCAGCGTGTATTTGAGGGAAGCTCGTCAAATTTTACCTTAGGGTCTCTTTGCAGCTCCTTAACATATGCAAGCATTTCCTCTACGCTTTCAAAGCGGTCCTGTGGCTTTTTGCTCATTGCGCACATAATTATTTGCTCAAGTCCTACAGGAATTCTAGGATTTACAATTCTCGGCGGAACAGGTGCATCGTGCACATGCTTCATTAAAATTGCCACAGGGGTGTCGCCCTTAAATGGCATTTCGCCTGTTGCCAGCTCATATAGCATAGCGCCTAAGGAATAAATATCACTGCGTGGGTCAATTGATTTTCCGCTTGCCTGCTCCGGGCTCATATAGTAAACTGTGCCTACTGCCTTATCGGTTACTGTAACTGTTTCTGCATTTGGCAGCTTAGCAATACCAAAGTCCATCACCTTGATTTTGCCATCGCCTAAAACCATTATATTCTGAGGCTTAATATCTCTATGTATAATTCCCTCGCTATGCGCTACTCTCAGCGCTCTTAAAATTTGAACTGTATAGCTTAAAATTTCCTCAAGCTCCAGCGGATCGTTATTGCCTACTAAATATTTTTTAAGAGTTGTGCCATATACATATTCCATAACCATATACTTAAGGTCACCCTTTGTGCTTACATCATATACAGCTACTACATTTTTATGGTTCAGCATTGATTCTGCACGACATTCGTTTTTGAAGCGCTTAACTATTATTTCGTCACAGGCTGCTTCCTCTTTCAGCATTTTTATAGCATAAACATGATTGTTTACAGACACATCTGTGGCTTTATAAACAACAGCCATACCACCAACGCCGATAAGCTCGTCAAGACGGTATCTATCATCTAACACTGAGCCAACTATTTTTTCATACTTTTCGTATTTCTCATTTTTCTCGTTCATACTCGCCCTGACCTCCTTATACCTTTACTAATACGGCAGTGATATTATCAGATCCACCGCCGTCGTTCGCTGAGTCAATTAGCCTTTTAACTCTCACATTCAAGCCAATTTCGTCTATATTTCTTGCGTTATAGTCGTTTGACACTATATCGCACATAGCTTCGTTATCAACATAATTTGTTAGTCCGTCTGTACACAATAATACAAATGTACCCTCGGTTATTGTTTCCTTATAGACATCTCCCTCAACCTTTCTTTCAGTGCCTACTGCTCTTGTAATAATATTCTTATTTGCAGAGCTTTGCGCCTCCTCCTCGGTGATTTGACCGATGTCTATCAGGTATTGAACATAGGAATGGTCCTTTGTAATTTGCTTGATTTTATTACCCTTTAAGCAATAAACTCTGCTATCTCCAACATTTAAGGCAAAGATTGTTTTGTCGATAATAAGCGTGGCAACTATAGTTGTTCCCATACCCTTCATACCTAAATGTGAGCGAGAGTATCTGTAAACCTCATCGTTTGCCAAATCAAGAGCATATAAAAGCGCCTTTTTAATTTCTGGTGCTGTTACCTGCTTGTCCTTATTTCCTATGTATTCCTCTAGAAAATGGTCCATATAATTTACAAAGGCTTTTGCAGCCAGCTTTGAGGCTTGCTCTCCTCCCTTTGCCCCTCCCATACCGTCACAAACGACACAGAGTGAGGTTTTTTTGGAATATTTCTTTGTTATATGGTAGTCTTGATTGACCTTCCTTTTCATTCCTATATCAGTGTGTGATGCTATAATCATTTATTCTCCCTCGATTGTCTTCTAAGCTGTCCACAGGAAGCATTAATATCTGAGCCCAGCTTGCGTCTCACCGTTGCGTTAATTCCCAGTGAAATCAGCTTGTTTTTGAATATGGTTGCATTTTTTGATGCTTCCAGCTTTGTTTCCTTAACCTCGTTAAGTGGAATTAAATTAACATGGCAAGGTCCTTTAATATATTTTTTAAGTAGCCTTGCAAGGGCTGCTGCGCCCTCGGCTGTATCATTTTTGCCTGCAATTAAGGTATATTCAAAGGAAATTCTTCTGCCTGTTTTGTCAAAATAACTATTACAAGCAGATAAAAGCTGTTCAATTGAATATTTATTATTAATCGGCATAATTGATGAGCGCACCTCGTTATCGTATGCGTGCAAGGAAATTGAAAGTGTGATTGGCAGCTGCTCGTTTGCTAAGTCGTTTATTCTATCAACTAAGCCACAGGTGGATACGGAAATATGGCGAAGTCCAATATTAAGCCCGTCGTCTTGGCTTACAAGGCGTAAAAACTTAACTGTATTATCGTAGTTATCAAGTGGCTCGCCAATTCCCATCATAACCACATTGGAAACTCTTTCACCTGTATCCTTTTCGGCTGAAATTATCTGTCCCAGCATTTCAGATGGCAATAAATCTCTTACTCTGCCAAGCAGGGTAGATGCGCAGAATTTACAGCCCATACGACAGCCCACCTGTGAGGAAATGCAAAGTGTATTTCCGTGCTCATAGCGCATAAATACCGCCTCAATACATTCACCGTCAATTAGCTCAAACAGGTATTTAATTGTTCCGTCAATTTTAGAAACAAGCTTTATTTCTACCCTTGGCAGTCTAAATTCAAACACATCATCAAGCTTTTTTTGCAAGGACGCAGGGATATTGCGCATTTCGCTTCCCCACATACCCTTTAAAATCCAGCCATAGATTTGCTTAGCTCTGAATTTTGGCTCGCCCATTTCTATTATAATGTTTTCTATTTCCCCTTGGGTCATAGAAAGAATGTCTAATTTACTCATTATTTCACTCTCTTCATTTTTGCAACAAAAAAGCCATCTGTATTATTTATGTGTGGCATAAGGGTGTACATACCATTTTGGCTTTTTATATTATCTATTTGAAAATCAAGTGCTTCAAAATTATCATTTTCACTAAGGAATTTAAGCACATTATTCTCGTTTTCCTCTTTATTTAGCGTGCAGGTGGAATAAACCAGTGTGCCACCCTTTTTGACATATTTTGCGCAGTTTGATAAAATATCATATTGCACGCTTGGTAAATTATTTATATTGTCGATTGATTTATATTTTATATCGGGCTTTTTAAATATAATTCCAAGCCCTGAGCAAGGCACATCACAAAGAACTCTATCAAATTTTTCGTAGAATTCCTCGTTATATGCTTTGCCGTTTTGCTCTTTTGTTGTAATTATATCAATGCCTAGCTTTTTTGCGCCCTTAGTAATTAAGGATAGCTTATTTGCGTGTAAATCACAAGCTACAATTTCTCCCTTATTTTCCATATCTATTGACATTGAAAAGGCTTTGCCACCCGGGCAAGCGCAGGCGTCTAAAATTACTTCATTCGGCTGTGCGTTGACTACTCTTGAGCAGATGCGTGAGGCTTCGTCCTGTACAAATACAAGACCTAAGTCAAGTAGGTCCTTTATATCCTTAATTGGCAGTGTGGTTTTGATTATATCTCCCTTACATACAGGCTTGTCCTCCCTTGCGACTAGAGTATAGGTAATGTCCTGTATATTTGTTTTCAAGGTGTTTACTCTTAGGCTTGTTAGCCCTTCGTTTTCTGATTTTGTGATTAAACCGTAGGCTATATCCTCACCATAGGATTTAATTAAAAGCTCTATTATTTCCATAGGATATGAGTATTCTATAGACACTCTTAGCCATTTTTCCTTTGGAAGCTCTATTTTCTTTCCGTCACGGATAAAGCTTCTTATAATTGCGTTTATAAAGCCCTTTGTTTTTTTGTTAGCAAGATTTACGCTTTCGTTCGTAGCAGAATAGTCGGGAATTTTATCCATATAATATAATTGATAAATTCCAAGACGCAAAATGTTAAGCGCTTCTACATCTATTTCCCTAAGCGGTATATTTGAGTATTTTGAAATCACATAGTCAAGTGACATTTTCTTTTCAAGCACGCCAAGATACAGTGCTGTATATAAGCCTCTGTCGCTACTGTTTAATTTTGCTCTTTCAAGCGTTGTATTAATTTCAAGATTAGAAAAAACGGACTGTGTATCTGTTTTTACAAGTGATTTTAATGCTAATTCTCTTGGGTTTTCCATTTTTTCTTTTCCTTTCTTTCTCATTTTTGCTTGCAAAAATATATCGAGTGCAAAGCACATATCGAATTTGTAAAGCAAATATATCGATTTTACGCAGTAAAAATATCGACCACATAAAACAGTTTCAAACGAGGTTTCTATATTTTCGGGACGTCGATAGAGGGTTCCCCGAACGAGGTACGAGCTTTGAGTGTTCGTGTCTGGACGCCGTACCCTACAGTTAGCCACCAAGCCTATCGCCGATTTTGACCTTTCTGCCGTTTATAAGGTCGGTTGCGTTCATTTTGCCCTTGCCCTCGGGGACAATTGTATCCAGTGCGATTACGCCGTTTGCGCATTTTACAAATATTGCACCGTCAAGAGCTACAACCTCACCATTTTCGCCATTTGCTTTCTTGTCTGTTTTATGGGCTTTAACTACCTTCAGGATTTTTCCGTCAGGTGTTTTTGTAAATGCTAATGGAATTGGGGATAGTCCTCTGATTTGGTTGTGAATTTCGTCTAAGCTCTTATTAAAGTCGATTAGACAATCTGATTTTAAAATTTTCTCTGCATAGGTAAAGGTGTCAGGCTGCTTTGTATAGGTAGCCTCGCCCTTTTTAAGCAAATCAACCGTTTTTAAAAGCGCTATGCTTCCTGCCTCGGCTAGCTTATCGTGGACTGACTCAAAATTATCGTTTTCCTCAATTGTTACCCTTTCTACAAGGATAACATCGCCTGTATCAAGCCCTATATCCATTTTCATAACGCTAACGCCCGTTTCCTTATCTCCGTCCATAATGGCTCTTTGGATAGGGGCTGCGCCTCTGTATTTTGGTAAAATTGATGCGTGATTATTTATACAGCCATATTTTGGATAGTCAAGCACATAGCCGGGTAAAATTTTACCGTAGGCTACAACTATAATTAATTCCGGGTTCAGCTCCTTTAAGGTATCAAGAAAGGCTCCGTCCTTTAATGTTGTTGGCTGATAAACTGTCAGATTTTTTTCTAAAGCGAATTTCTTAACATCGCTGGGAGTTAATACCATTCCTCTGCCCTTTGGCTTATCGGGAGCAGTTACAACGCCTACGATATTTTCGCCATTATTGTAAAGCGCCTCAAGATTTCTTTTAGCGAAATCCGGTGTGCCCATAAATAATATTCTCATTATTCGTCCTCTAATTTCTTTATTACCTTGTCAGTATATATAATACCGTCCAGATGGTCCAGCTCGTGGCACATAGCCTTAGCAAGCAGGTCGTGGCCTGTTACCTCGATAACCTCGCCATGTCTATTTAATGCGCGAACGGTTACATGCTGTGGGCGCTTTGTAATTCCCCATTCACCCGGGACAGAAAGACAGCCCTCCTCACTCTCCTGCTCGCCTGATTTAGCGATAATTTTTGGATTTATAAACTCAAAAAGTCCCTCATCGGTTTCAATTACAACTACACGGCGCAAAACGCCCACCTGCACTGCTGCAAGTCCACAGCCGTTTGCGTGACGCATAGTTTCTACCATATCATCAAGTAATGTTAAAATTCTTGGGGTAATCTCTGTTACCTCACGGCTTTTCTTTCTTAAAAACTCCTCGTTTTCCTTTTTTGTAACAATGTGTAAAATTGCCATAATAACTCCTTACAAATTAGACGGGTTAAAATCTATGGATAAATAATTCCCTTTGGAATTTTTAGTATATTCTAAGTAAATTTTTGCAAATACTGCTCTTATTTTGTTATTTAGCTTGCATTTCAGGATTATGCGCTTACGATATCGACCTTGAGCCTTATAAATAGGCGCTTCAAAGGGTCCGTATGCTATAACGGGCGCATCAATTGCTTTTAGCTCCCTCTCCAGCTCCTTCATTAGCTTATCTGCATCCTTATTTAATGCTTGCTCGCTTGAGTAGGATAGAGTTATTACTGCTAAATCGCAAAACGGTGGGAAGCTATACGCCTTACGAATTTTAATTTCATTTTCGTAAAAGGCTAAATAGTTTTGCCTTGCAGCCAGCTGAATTGTTTGCTCATTTGGCGAATTGGTTTGCACAATTGCTATACCGTGGTCCTTGGCTCTGCCTGCTCTGCCTATTACCTGTGTCAGCATTGAAAAGGTTCTTTCGGCTGCGCGGTAATCGCTTGTATATAGCATTGTATCGGCTAAAACAACACCAACAACGGTTACAAGCGGGAAATTATGTCCCTTTGTTACCATTTGAGTACCAATCAGCACATTTGCTTTTTTATCTCTGAAGTCACCTAGGATTTTTTCATAGGATGCTTTAGTTACTGTTGTATCTGCATCAAGACGCAGAATTTTTACGCTTGGAAACAGCTCCTCAATGTCCTGCTCGGTTTTCTGTGTACCAAAGCCTACATAGCTAAAGTCCTCGCCTTCACACTCTGAGCATTTTTTAGGTAGCCTTGCGCGATATCCACAGTAGTGACAGCGCAGGATGCCGCTTGAGTCCATTATTTCCTTTGCGTTTTCCTTGCTTATATCGGTATTTATTTTTTTGTAGGAATGATATGTAAGCGCAACTGAGCAATTTGGACATTCTATTGCCTTACCGCATTTCTGACAGCTGACAGAGGAATGGTAGCCTCGTCTATTTAAGAATAAAATCGCCTGCTTATTGTCCTCAATTGCTTTGCCAAGAGTAGTAGCTAGCTTTGTGCCAAGAGCATTTACATTTCCCTCCTGCCTTTCACGGCGCATATCTGTAACTATTACATCGGGCAGCTTAGCATCGCCATAGCGCTTATCCATTTTTACAAGAGTGTAATTGCCACTCATTGCCTTATAAAAGGAATTAAGGGACGGTGTAGCTGACGCTAAAAGCATTAAAGCGTTAGCTCTTGCGCATCTGAAGCGAGCTATATCGTGGGCAAGATATTTTGGTGTTGTATCTGATTTATAGGTATGCTCCTGCTCCTCGTCAATTATAATCATTCCGAGATTTTTAATAGGGGCAAAAACGGCTGAACGAGTTCCCACTACAATATCAGCCTTACCGTCAAATATTTTTTTATAGGTGTCAAATCTTTCGCCTACGGATAGATTTGAATGTATAACTGCAACCCTGTCACCATAATAGCCACAGAAGGTTGCAACTGTTTGAGGGGTAAGTGAAATTTCCGGAACCAGCAAAATAACGCCTTGACCGTTACCCACTACCTCGTCAATCATTTTTTTCATTACGCTTGTTTTTCCACTGCCTGTAACACCGTATAAAAGAGCGCCCTTAGCCTCATTTGAATCGTATAGCTCCTTTAGTGTATCAAATGCTTTTTGTTGCTCCTCACTTAATACAAGGGTGGAATTATCAAGCCTTTTTATATTCCTATAAGGATTTCTTGAAGCCTCGATTTGCTCGCAAGCAATCAGCTCCTTTTTTAAAAGAGCATCTATGGCTTGCTTAGTTGAGTCGGTGGCCTCATAAATTTCCTTATCTGTTAGCATTTTATGCTCACATAAAAGCTTTAAAATTTCAATCTGCTTTTTGCCACGCAATTTGATTTTGCCATTACCATTTGCAATATCGGCAGCCTCATCTCTTGAAATATTTAAGCTTATGTGATTTTCAAATTTGCTTTTTTCCTTTTCGTCAACAAAGGTTGATTTACAAATCAGCTTTAATTTTAAAAGCCTTGCAATATCGCCCTCTGCATTTTCAAAGCGCTCCCTTAGCTTTTGTAATGATACCCTTGGATTATTTTCAATATACCAATAAATATCCTGCAAATTAGTGGGGACATCCTCGATTGTATCGGCTACGGAAAAAACCTCCTTTGTTTTGAAAACGAGGGCAGAGGGAATTATACATTTTACTGCCTCGCCAATTGTGCAAAGGGTAGTATTTTTCATAAAGCGACATAAATCCAGCATTGTATCGTCAAGGCTGAAATAGCTTGACATTACAGAAACAATGCTTTTTATTTTTGAGCTATTTTGTGGCTCATTAGCATCACTGTTTACTACAATAGCCAGCTTTTGCCTGTCAGACGCACCAAATGGCACGCTGACTGCCGAGCCTCGATTTACAAGCTCTCTTTTTTCACCTGGAACATAATAGGTGTACTCGTTATCTGCATGATACGGTACATCTATTATATGAACATTTATATAAGCACCGCACATACATAAAACCTCCGAAATAACGAATTACAAATTAAATATTAGCGAAATTATTTTACTCCGTAAAATAGCGAAATAAATGCTCGTATTCACTCTCATTAGCGAAATTTCACTCTGTGAAGCTAAATTAAATTCGCTATTTCAGCTCGCCATAGGCGAATTTCGTTCCCATAGGGAATTTCGCTTAGCTTGCTAAATTTAGCTCGCGATACGCGAATTTAGCTATGGCGAAGCCATTATTCCTCTCCATCCTCGATTGAGAAGCCGCTATCGTCGTTAAATACCTCTTGCGCCCCCATTAGCTCGGCGCTGTCTAGCTCTTCTTCCTCAAATTCCTCTTCCTCGATTTCGTCCTCGTCGTCATTTGCAATTGCAAGAGTAGATTTTTGGAACTTTGGCATTACATCATTCTTTTCTGCCGGCTCATAGTTTTCAATAATTACATTTGAATCCTCATAGCCCTCTTCGCCAGGTAGGAAAATTTCAAATCCTCCCTCCTTCATTT
>JAGAJV010000135.1 GCA_017625915.1 Clostridia bacterium | reverse complement strand
TTTGTATTATTGACTTTCAACATTTGAGGCGAGGTGAACAAGTTAGGCAAGGCGTACCGCAACACACAGGCGATGGCAATCTTGCGATTGTCGAGGTTGTGTGTGAGGAGCAACGCAATAACCGCTACACTTCATTTCGAGTATTTTTGGAGGTTAGAAGCAAGTTAGACAAGGCGCAACGGAGTTGACAGGCGACGGCGAACTTTTGTTCGTCTAGGTTGTCAACGAGTAGCAACGAAGTATAACGACGCTTATCACCTTTCAACATTTGAGGCGAAGTGAACAAGTTAGGCAAGGCGTACCGCAACACACAGGCGATGGCAATCTTGCGATTGTCGAGGTTGTGTGTGAGGAACAACGCAGCATAACGCAGTTAAATTCGTCTCAAATCAGCCGTGGAATAATTTTTTTGACTGATATACCGGCTCGCAGGTTAGGTTTACACCCAGCTTTCTGAAGGTTGCTGTATCTACAGGGCTCAGTATTACTGAGGAATGAAGCTCTGCGCCCTTTAGCTGCTTTAGTGCGTCCATAGCCTTTTTTGCAGGCTCGCTTGTAGCAGCGGTGATTGCAAGAGCTACTAAAACCTCGTCTGTATGTAATCTTGGGTTATGATTACCCAGGTTTTCAACCTTCAATCTTTGTACAGGCTCCAAAATTTCGTGGGATATTATATCTAAATCCTTATCAATTCCTGCTATTGCTTTAATTGCATTTATAAGAACTGCTGAGGATGAGCCAAGAAGTGATGAGGTTTTACCTGTCACTATTCTGCCATCACATAGCTCAATAGCTGCTGCCGGCGCTCCTGTTTCCTCTGCCTTATCGTTAGCTGCTTGAATACATTTTCTTTGCTTAATATTGATACCGCTTTGGTTCATTAAAAGCTTGATTTTGTTAATTTCGTCCTCACAATCGTTACCCTTTCTTTGACTGCAAAGGGCGCTATAATATCTTCTTATAATTTCGTTGTTAGCTGCTTCTCTTACCGCTTCATCATCGACAATACAGTTTCCAACCATATTAACTCCCATATCTGTTGGGGATTTATACGGACACTCGCCCATAATTCCCTCAAACATTGCGCGAAGCACAGGGAAAATCTCTACATCTCTATTGTAATTAATTGCAGTTGTGCCATACGCCTCTAAATGATAGTGGTCAATCATATTAATATCATTTAAGTCGGCAGTTGCAGATTCATACGCCACATTTACAGGGTGGGATAAAGGTAAGTTCCAAACAGGGAAGGTTTCAAACTTGGCATAGCCTGCTTTGATCCCGCGCTTATAGTCGTGATAAATTTGAGATAGACATGTACCCATTTTGCCGCTTCCCGGTCCCGGGGCTGTTACTACTACAAGGGAGCGTTCTGTTTCCACATATTCGTTTTTACCATATCCCTCGTCACTTACTATATAATCTATATCGTACGGATAGTTTTTAATAGGATAATGCTTATATACCCTTAAGCCTCTTGTTTCAAGCTTATTTTTAAAACTCTCAACGCTAGCTGTTGCATCATATCTTGTAAGAACAACACTACCTACATATAAGCCAAAGCCACGGAATGCATCAATAAGGCGAAAAACCTCTAAATCATAGGTAATTCCAAGGTCACCTCTTACCTTATTTTTCTCAATATCGTGAGCATTTACAACGATAATAACCTCGGCTTGATCCTTGAGCTCTGCCAGCATTTTTATTTTACTGTCCGGAGCAAAGCCGGGGAGCACTCTTGATGCGTGGTGGTCATCAAAAAGCTTTCCACCAAATTCAAGATACAATTTGCCGCCGAACTGCGCTATGCGTTCCTTGATTTTTTCAGATTGAGTTTTTAGATATTTGTTATTGTCAAAGCCTATTTTGTACATTTTTTTATCCTCTTATATTAAAATGAACCGGAAGTCCATTTTCGTATTTTATATTTCTTTCGCCCCTAATAAGCGGCGCTATATATTCCATACATTCGTATGTTATATTGTTGCCTTTTTCATTAATATAGCTTCTTGGTACAAGCTTTACTTGATTTGCAATTTTGCTAACATCCTCAAAGCCAAGCTCAATTTCGTAATTTACCGCTTTTCTTTTAAATATCACCATTTTACCGCTGATATTATTTTGGGCACATTCTACTGCATAGCTTCCAATTTGGCTACTTTCCAGAATGTCTGTGGCTGATGCTATATGTGACGAGCATCTTTGTGGCAAATTTAGCTCTACCGAGCGTGCCTTACAGCCAATTTGCTCCTTTACAAGCTGTTCAAGCACTTTAGCTGTGCCTGCCAGGTATTTGTGTCCAAACGCATCAGTGCTTCCACTTTGCATACCCTCGCCTACATATCCGCCATCAGAATAACGAACACCCTCGCTAACGGCTACTACTATATTTGGCTTTTCTAAAAGCAATTTTTTAAGTGATGAAATAAATTCCTCATCGCTAAAGCTTACCTCAGGTAAATAAATAAGGTCTGCACCATCTGATCCAAGGTATTTTGGCAAGCCTGCCGATGCAGTAAGCCAGCCTGCATCTCTACCCATAATTTCAACAATTGTTACTGCCTTACATAGATATGCAGAGGTATCGCGTGCAATTTCCTTAATTGTGGTTGAAATATATTTTGATGCTGAGCCATAGCCCGGGGCGTGGTCTGTAATTACCAAGTCATTATCAATGGTTTTTGGAATACCGATTATTCTAATTTCATAATCCCGTTTTTTTGAATATTCGCTAAGCTTATAAACAGTGTCCATAGAATCATTACCGCCAATATAGAAAAAATAGCGAATATCGTATTTTTTGAAAATATTAAATACATTTTCGTATACTTCGCTATCATCTGAAATATTCGGCAGTCTTTTGCGACATGAGCCTAGCGCTGATGCCGGAGTGGATTCCAAAATAAATAATGCTTCCTCGTTGTTATATAAATGCGATAAATCAATTAGCTTGTCCTGCAAAAAGCCTTCAATTCCGTTTTGCATTCCGTAAAGCTTTTTTATACCTTTACCTTTTGAAGCACCGCGAATTAC
>JAGAJV010000134.1 GCA_017625915.1 Clostridia bacterium | reverse complement strand
GACAGAATTTTAGTAGGCACAGACGGCACATTCCCTTGGGCTACAAAATGCCATTCCTGGTGTATAAATATTCTTTACGAGTTTATTGCAACCGACCATAAAAATATGGCTTTTGACGACAGCATTTTGACAGGGCTTAACCTAAATGGCGAGGCTAAGGAAAATATTCTTTATAAAAACTTCGAAAAAAGAGTATCCCAAAGCCCCAAGCCAATAAACAAGGAAGCGCTAAAAAAATATATAGAAAAGTATAAAGAGTTTATCACCGACGAAAATTGGCAAAGCCTAAAGCCGGCGCTTGAGAAATATTTATACTAAACGGAAAACAAGCTACCATAAAGAAAGCAAAAAAGATTAAAAAATTATGGTTACAGCAGTATAGGTGCGTATTTCATAACAATATGCACACAGGATAGAAAACAGATTTTATCAAATATTATTGAAAGCAACAAATGTTATGATAAAATTTTCCAACGCTCATTTCACGACCATATTATAAGAAGCAGTGACGACTACGACCAAATCGCAAAATACATTTATGAAAATCCATTATTAGCCAAAAAGCACCCATTCGAACACGCCTTAAGAAGCGATAGGACGGTACTTTTCGGCACATAATACCTCGAAATATTTTTATATTACTTCGCCATTCTGTACCAAAAGCTCCTCGCCCTATCACTTTTTAAGGTGCGAGCAGTTTTAAACGAATAAATAGGCTTAGCTACAAGGCGAAAAAGTGCAGGCAATTAAAAAATTGTCAAGCCTTTTCAACACAGTAGATTAGGCTATTTATCGTTTTAAACCGTGTTCGAATGGGTACTTTTTGGCTAAGGGAGCAGGATTGCTTTTATATCGAGAATTTTGGATGAAATATAGAAAATGAAACTAACTGAAGGAAAAATATTTAAAGCTTTATTTTTATATTCCTTGCCACTGATTTTAACAAATGCTGTGCAATTACTTTTTCACGCAGCAGATGTAACGGTGCTTGGAATTATGGTGGACGACTATGCAGTTGCCGCAGTTGGCGCTTGCGGTCCAATTATATCATTACTTGTAAGCCTCTTTGCTTCAATTGCAACAGGCGCTAACATTTTAATTGCTAAGCATGTAGGCGCAAAGGACGAAAAACGAGCAAGAAAAGCCACTGGCACAGCAATTGTTACCGGCTTTTTGTCAGGCATTATAATGATGATAGTTGCTCTTATTTGGGCAAGGGATATTCTTATTTTAATGAAATGTCAACCCGAGGTGCTTGATAAGGCAGTAACATATATGCGTATCTATTTTATGGGTATGCCTATAATTATGCTATATAATTTTATTGGCGCAATTTTGCGCTCCGTTGGCGATAGCCTACGACCAATGATTTATATGCTTGTGGCAGGATGTGTCAATATAGGGCTAAACATTTTCTTTGTAGCAGTATGTAATTTAACTGTTGAGGGTGTTGCTCTTGCAACAATTTTATCCAACCTTGTGTCGCTAATTCTTGCATTGATAGCGTTATTCAGAAATAAGGGCTACTGCAAAATTGAATTTAAAAACCTACGAATTTTCAAGACAGAATTTAAGGAAATAGTTAAAATCGGTATTCCTGCCTGTCTTTGTAGCCTTTCCTTTTACATAGCAAATTTATTTATGTCAGCAGGGATAAACTCAATCAGCCCAGATGCTATGACTGCAAATGCAATTGCAGGGCAATTTGATGCAATCGTTTATAATGTGGGAATGTCTATCGCTATTGCCTGTATGTCAATGGTGGGTCAGTGCTATGGCGCAGGACTTATGGACAGAGTAAAGAAAACCGTTATAACAAGTGCTGTTTATGCAACTATTGCCAGCCTTTCTCTTGGCACGCTTGTGGTAATCTTTTCAGAAAAGCTTCTTGATATTATGACCGATAGCGTGTCTGTAATTAGCATAGGCAAGGAGCAACTAACGGTTGTATGCCTTACCCACTTTATAACTAGCTTAATGGAGGTTCTATCCTTTAGCCTGCGCGCACTTAATCGACCTAACTGCACTATGGTTGTGGGCTTTATTTGTGGCTTTGGTATTCGTGCATTGTGGGCAACTGTAATATGGGATCTGCTTGGTGGCGCTGTTGGCACACTATTCCTAGCCTACGGTGTTAGCGCATTTTGTGCTATGGTAATTTATGCGGTAATTTTTGCAAGGGTCTTAAAGCTAAAAAGGGTTAATTAATCAAGCAGGGACTGCCAAGGCTTAAATTGGCAGTCCCTTTTATATTGTTATTATTTACGAACTATATATTTCGTACTTCTCTACGCTTTTTATTCCGCTTTTCATTATCAAAAATCTTAAAAACGGTGAGCAGAGTATCCGTCGTTTTTGGATTTTAAGAAATAGCTTTAATCTTAGCTTTCTTGTTTTTTTCTTATACAGCTTTAAAATTTCCTTGTGGTTTTTTCCGTTTATGTATGCGTCAGCAAGTAATTTTCCACTTAGGATTGCACTGCTGATTCCCTCAAAGGAGCTGGCGCTAATAAAGCCACCAGCCTCGCCTATAAGATAAGCTCCCTTATCCCCTATAAAAAAGTCACTGAATTTCCGAGGGCTTGTAAGCATACAGGCCTCTATTTTTAAGGGCTTGCCTAAATTATAGCCAATAAATTCCTCCAGCCTTTCCTTCTGCTTTTCGTATGCTTCCCTACAGCTAGCAGTTTTAAATGCACCACCAAAAATAAAATAATCGTTTTTGCGTATGGTCCAAGAGCAGCTATCGCTTGTTTTTCTGTCAAAAATGCAGGAATAGTGGGGAAGGTGTGGATTTTCGCACTTATATATTCCCTGTATCGAGGTATATTTATATGTCTTTTTGTTAAAAAGGCTACGGGCAACAATTGAGCTGGCGCCATCAGCCCCAACTATGGATAATCCACACACCTCTCCGTTTTTTAGCCTTAGCTTGTAAATTTCATTTTCCCTTTCAATGCTTAAGCATCTGTCAGCTATAATATCAACACTGCTTGGCACTAGTGACAGTAAATACATATCAAGCTTGTATCTGTCCATATTTAAATAATGTCTTTGATAGTATCTTACGCACCCTGTACCTAAATCTATTGTTTCAACTGCGAAAATTTGTGGGTCTGCCAAAACGGAATTAGGCAGTGTCAGGTTAAATTTAGCAAGCAGCTTTTGCGCATCGGGGGATAAAAGTCCGCCACAGGGCTTAGCGTTTTCCATTTTTTGACCGTTTATTAATGCTATTTTTATTTCCGGCTTATTAAGAGCCAGCTCCCTTGCAAAAAATGCGCCTGCCGGCCCTGCGCCAACAATTACCACATCATATGTCCTCATCCTCGTCCTGTCCCTCAACATATTCAAGTAAATCACAGGGCTGACATTCAAGCACCTTGCATAGCTTATTTAAGGTTGATATTTTAAGCGCCTTAATTTTTCCGTTTTTTAAAAGCGACACATTAGCCATTGTAAAGCCTACCTTCTCCGCAAGCTCGCCAACGCTCATTTTCCTTTTTGCCAGCATTACATCAATATTAAATATAATCATAGGGTTGCGTCAACCTCCTCCTTTAAAATTGATGCGTTTTCAACATACTTAGATAGCACAAAAAGCATTAGCGCTACTATTATGCCAATAGCATCAACAAATAAAAGCGCGGGGGCTAAAATAGCATCGCCCAATACGAGTAAGCCTATAACGCATAGGCTAAATATAGCGCATACTGCAAAAAGAATTATTGAAATAATTTTAATCAGCCTTGCATTTTTCTTGTGGAAAATCGTATCATTTTTAAGCTCTGGCAAAAACCTAAAGCCCAAAGCGAAAACTACAATAAGCGGTAGTGCGAGTATTACGCAGGCTACATAAATTAATACCTTAGCATTATTAAAGCTGTCTTGATTTTCAAAAAGACCACCGATATAGTCAACCAAGCTTGGTAGCCATAATGCGCACAAGGTCACAGTACCAAGAAGCATAATAATAAGCGCTATTCTGATTACATTAATTAAGCCATTTTTCATAAAAGCCTCCAAAAAGCAATATTCTATAGCTCAATTATATATCATAGCATCTTATTTGTCAACTAAAATTTATTGCAACACGATAAATTTTTATTATAAAACAAAAAGCCCTCTCCATTAGCCAGACGTGCTAAAGGACAGTTTTGCAAGAATACGGTATATTTCGTAAGAGATATACCGTATTCTTGTTTTTTAGGTCTTACGCGGATTTACGGATTTCTTCCATCATTTCAAGGAGTTCCTTTTCATCGGGAATGTCAATCAGACCGACAGCGGTAAAGTAAATATCAAGCTTTACTCGCTTTCTTCCGTCTACTTTTTCACTCTTGTGAACCTCGATGCGCTGAATAAGTCTGTTGACAAGTGCGGGAGTTAGCTCCTTGATGTCCGTACATTTACGGATCGTTTCAAGAAACACGCGAAGATCTACCTTGTCTTGCTCCGCT
>JAGAJV010000133.1 GCA_017625915.1 Clostridia bacterium | reverse complement strand
TCTGTGATTGAAAATATATATTTTATATGCTATAATATATACGCAAACAAACGGCTTTATGCCGATGCAATTATTCATTGAAAACAAAAAGGAGTAAAACACAATGAAAAAGAGTACATTAACAAAGCTTATTTGTCTTGCTATTCTTTGCATCATGGTTCTTCCACTTGTTATGGCTTGTGGACAGAAGTTTACAGTATACTTTGATGCTAACGGTGGCGAGCTAAAGGAAGGTGAGGACGAGCGTAAGGTTAAGTCCGGCGAAATGATTGGTGCGCTTCCAACACCAACAAAGGAAGGCTACAAGTTTATGGGCTGGTACGAGGAAGAGGATACCAACCAAGAGGACAGAATTAAGAAGACAACAATGGTTGCTTTCAATATGGTTTTAGTGGCTAAATGGGAATTTAACGACAATCTAGTATCCGTAGAGTTTGATGCAAACGGCGGTGAGATTGCAAAGGATGTAGTTTACATTGACAAGGGAACAACACTCGGCAATCTACTTGTTGACCCAACCCGTGCCGACGGAGCTACATTTGAGGGCTGGTTCGACGCAAAGAACAACAAGGTTACAAAAACAACAAAGATTTCATCCCCTATCGTTTTAAAGGCAAAATGGATTGAGCCTGTTCTTTGCTCAAACGGTACATACACACACAACTGGACAATTTGGGACTACGAGGCATCTGAGCCAACATGTACACAGGACGGTAAGGCTGTTCGTCTATGTCAAGACTGTGGTCACAGAGAAGAAAAGGTTGGTACAGAAAAGCTTGGTCACGACTATGCAACAGGCTGGACCTTCGGTCAAATGCAACAATCCCGTCTTTGCGACAGATGTAACAGAGAAGAGGTTGTTAAGTACACAAACCTTTCAACAAAGATTAAAGAAACAGTTATTACAGGTAGCGTATACGGTCCGGAAAATGTAAACTGCCTATATAACGACAACTGGACAGAAACATTCGGTACAACATTTGCCGGTAAGGGCGGTGCTGTAACTGTTGATGTTACATTTAAGGAAGCAACAGAGGTTGACTGTGTATTTATTAAGGGTACAGGCTCAAACGGCTATGTTCTTTCAGTTCTATATGCAGGCGATACAGATTACACAGTTCTTACAGAAACAGGTGCATTTGGTGATGTAGCTCAAAGATATGCAATCGACGGAACAATCACAAATGCTAGAATTGAAATGGCTAACTCTGGTGATGGTGGTTCTTACTGGCAAGAATTAGCATTTGCAGACGTTCCTGAAATCGAGGAATAATTAGACTCATAATTCACATCATTTCCCTCGGTTTTTACCGAGGGAATATGTTTTAAAAAGGAGCTTTAAATGAAGAAAAGAATAATAGTTCTTATTTCTGTTGCATTAGCCCTAATATCATTACTTGCTCTTGCATCATGCGGTACAAAATATACTGTAACTATTGATTTAGACGGCGGTACCGGTATTAGCCAAACAGAAATTAAGGTAAGCGAGGGAGGCACCATTAAGGACCCAGGTACTCCTACAAAGGAAGGCTTCAGGTTTATAGGCTGGTATATAAATGACACACCTAAGACTTGGGACTTTGAAAAAACAAAGGTTACATCCGATATGACACTTCGCGCAGCTTGGAGCAAATCTTCATCAAGCGATGTTTGTAAGGATGGAGGTCCACACACATTTGAAATTCTTGAGGATACAAAGCCGGACTGTAAAAACGGCGGTAAGCTAAGACAAAAATGTACAGTTTGCTTAACTGTTAAAACAGAAACCTTTAAGAGTCTCGGTCACGATATTCTAGAAACAGTGGTAGATCCTACCTGTGGCGCACAGGGCTACACAAATAAAAAGTGTGTTCGTGAGGGCTGTACCTACGATACAACAGTTGCTTACACACAACCAACAGGCAATCATACCTGGAGTGGTGCTACAAACGACGAATATGAGGTTGTAGTCAAGCCAACAAAATATACTCCGGGTGTTGAAAGAGAATGGTGCTTAGTATGTCCTGCTGAAAGAACATATTCAATTACACCGCTTTACACAGTAAAGGATCTTGAAAAGCTATCAATAGGTAACTATAAATATACAGGCGGCTCATATGTAGATGCACCTTTTGTAAATATTTCATCCTTTGCAGGTGTTACCGCATCATCATACTATACTGTGTGCGTAACGAATAACGCAATAGATGGCGACATCGGTAGCTATTGGAGCGCAGACACATTAGCAGATGGCGCAAACTTCACAGGCGAATGGATTCTCCTTACCTTCCAGGAGGAAAGAGATATTGGAGCTATCAATGTTGTAGTGCCTAACTATACAGCTTGGGAGCTTGGTGAGGATTGCTATGTTGAATTTAACATTGAGCTTTTAGTTAATGGCGAATGGATAAATGTTGGTAAGGTTAGCGATAAAACAGGTCGCACAGAGGGCTTTAATGCAGGCTGTATGCTTGAGCTTGACACACCGTATAAGGCAAACGCAGTAAGAGCAACAGTATCACATTCATCTAGATTTGCCCCTGCTATGATTTACGAATTTGAGGTATTTGCTCATACAGAGGAAACATATCGCGAGCCTGTATCACTTGACGGTGCTTCAACAGCAACCATTACAGGTAAGTACAGTGAATGGGCAGTAGGTGGCGCCGGAGCTTTAACAGATGGAGACCCAAGCACATCATGGTGGACCGACTGGAGACATAAGACAGAGGATAAAAGGGTTTATGCAGACCTTGAATTTCCTGCTGAAACATTTGTAGCAGCAATTCAATTTGTAACAAGAGCAGACGAGGGAAGAACCTTCTCACTACAATATTGGGCAGTTGACGAGGAAAATCCCGACGGACACTTTGTTGAGATTGGCACATATAAGGTGCCAGCATATGGCGACGAAACAGTTGATTGCATTTATAGCACAACTAATGATGGCTCAAACAAGGTAAATACAGTAGCATTTACAGTTAACCTTGAAAAATCAACAACTAAATTAAGATTAGAGCTTATTAAAGAGCCAATCTTCTGGGAAAGTAAGATATTTAGCTTTACACCGTATACAGTTGAGGAAAAGGCTGAGGGTGTTGTAGCATTTACCGGATGCAGACATACTGCACTTAATACAAGCACAAAGGTTGCTCCTACCTGTACAGAAGCAGGCTACACAATAATGAAGTGTAACTGTGGCTATACAGCAAAGAGCAAGGCGACTGACGCATTAGGTCATGCTTGGGGTGAATATATAGTAGCTGAACAGCTTGGCTCAAACGGCTTAAAGACAAGAACAGCATCCTGTCAGAATTGTGATGCTACAAAGTCACAAAGCTTCAAGGAAAGCTACAATGTAGTTGAAATTACACAATACCTAAAGAATGCTCCGGCAGCTTGGTCACATACCCTTGACGACGGTAACTATATGCCAACCTACGAATGGGCAGTTCCTGTATTCCAAAAGTACAAGTTTAGAGCATCAATGGCAATGGCTATTACATTTGCTGACGGTTATGTTTCCGAATGGCAGGAATATTTCTCCAACTCAGGCGTATTTGACCTTGTTTCACACTCATACAACCATGATACTATCTATAATGTAGGTAAGGTTAGTGACTCTTCAATGCTAAACGATGTAAACAGAGCTCACTATTGGTTTATGAATAAGTTTAAGGGTCAAAGAATTCTTGGCTTCGCAACACCAAACGGTCAAACATCAGAGTCTGCGGCTGAATACTTAACAGGCTTCTATTATGCAGCTCGTATTGGTGATAGCCCAACACAATGGTACAATATCCCATCAGAGCTTACAAATAGAAAGATGTGGGGTAGATTAAACTCATATGTATCTAAGGCAAGCCAAACAGAGGGTGCTTATACATATGTTAAGAAGAGCGAAATTGAAGGCTTACTTGCAAATGTTGATGGAACAACAGGTTTAAATGCATTCGTTAACTATATGTATAATGCAGAAACAAACAGAATGCAGGACGACGACAGATACGACGGTACATTCTGGTACAACGCTGAAACCTATGTATATGAATGGTTAAGCGAGGGCTCATACAATATGCATATTGAGCAGGTAACAGAAATTCAAAAGGTTAAGGAAACAGTAGTTGACCCTGAAACAGGCGAGGAAAAAGAGGTTGAGGTAGAGAAGGAGGTTGTCGTTGACAAAGAGGTTTACACATTTGTAAGCGATAACAGCGGTGAATACATTATGGTTCACTCCGAGCTCGGCTCATATGAAAAGGGCATCAACCAAATTCTTGATGTTGGTGGCTGGTCAATCGACTGCGTACACACATTTGGCGTTACTAACCAAATTTGGACATCATATGAAGCAACAATTTCTAAGCTTGAGTTCTTAAAGAAGGCTCACATTTGGGGCGCTTCCTTTACAGATGCAATCCAATATCTCAGAGAATATCAAAACGCACATGTTGATGTAACAGAAATGACAGATACAGTAATCAAGATTAGCTTAACAGATACTCTTGACGACTATATGTTCAATCACGCATTAACAGTTAAGGTTGATATTCCTGACGATTGGACAAATGTAACAGTAACACAAAACGGCGTTGAAATTCCACTTATTATGGATATTGACGAGTACTACGACGACTTTGCAAGAGAGGCTTGCACAATCGTTGACGGCTTCCTCTATATCGACGCAGTTCCGGACGCTGGCGAAATCGTTGTTACAGTTGTAGCTGAATAATACAAAAAACACCACAAAGCGAGCTTTGTGGTGTTTTTTGCTTTCACCTTTTTAGCAGTTAGCTTATAGCGGTTAGCTATTAGCAGATTAGATTATGCCTTCCCCTTGAGGGGAAGGTGGCACGCATGCGTGACGGATGAGGTGCTTGAAAGCTGTCAGTAATTAGTTTATTGCTTTTTAATATAAAGGTTGAATACCATTTTTCGTTATGCTATAATTGTTACATAACATAATATAGGAGATAATTATGAAAACAAGAAAAGAAAGCTTTTGGGGCTTGCATTTTGACTTTCACGCAAGACCGACTGACGAAATACAAGGCAAAAATCTAAAGGAAGAGGATATAAGAGAAATTTGTAGGGAGCTAAAGCCCGATTTTATTCAAATAGATTGTAAGGGGCATCCCGGCTGGACATCATATCCGTCAAGCCTTGGAAACGCTGTGCCTAATTTTGAAAAGGATACACTATCAATTTGGCGCAAGGTGACAAGGGAGGAAAATGTTGCACTTTATATGCACTATTCCGGCGTGTTTGATGCTAAATATTGCAGTGAGCATCCCGAAGAGCGCACTTTGATGGCAGACGGTGTATATCACAACGACTCCACAAAGCTAATTGGCTCATATTCCGACGACCTTTTAATCCCTCAATTATTGGAATTAGCGGAAAAATACGGTGTAAACGGTGTTTGGGTAGATGGTGACTGTTGGATGGCGCTTACAGATTTTTCACCCGAAACTATTTCAGCCTTTGAAAAGGAAACAGGTATAAATTTAGAAGGAAAGCTACCTGAGCATCCAGACGATAAATATTATTACGAATATAAGGAATACAACAGAGAGCTTTACAGAAGATATGTACGCCATTATGTTGATGCTGTACACGAAAAGCACCCCGATTTTCAAGTATGCTCCAACTGGGCATTTAGTGACCATATGCCTGAAAGAGTAAGTGCCAATGTGGACTTTTTATCGGGAGATTTAAACCCGTTAAATTCCTTTAATTCTGCGCGCTATGCTGCAAGAGCATTAGCTCAGCAGGAGGGACACCCTTGGGACTTGATGTCATGGAATTTCAGAAACATAGTAGGTGGCAAACAGGGATACAGTGCAAAGCATCCAAATCAAATAAAGCAGGAAGCAGCGGCAGTTATAGCGATTGGCGGCGCATTTCAGGATTATGTTCCCCAAAACAGAGACGGCACACCAAGAATGTATGAAATAAGAAACCTTAAGGATGTGTCAAAATTTGTGCTTGACCGTAAGGAATACTGTCACCGAGGCGAAATAGTTCACCAAGCCGCGCTTTTACTTTCTACATACGATAGAGGTATGGAATCAACTCATTTATATTCACGCACAGGCTACGAAAAGGTAATGGGAATGTGCGCATTACTTTGCGATGTGGGTCAGTCTCTTGAAATCGTTTGCGAGCATACCTTAATGGAAAATATAAATCAGTATAAAATGATAGTAGTGCCCGAATTATACTATGGACTTGAAAACGAGGTAATAGAAGCGCTTTTAGCCTATGCAAAAAATGGCGGAAAGCTTGTTTTGGTGGGCAAAAACACCTGTTCAATATTTGCAAAGGCGGGCGCACCGTATTCCTGTGAGGAATTTTACGAATTTGTTACTACCGAAAAAGCAAACGGTGAAAACGGACACAATAATGTATCTACAAATAAGTATAAGCCATATTGCTTCACAATGGATAAAAGTTACTTTGGTGCTATGTTCTCTCCCTGTGAAATAAAAGCAGAAAACGGGAAAATTAACGCATATTTTGCCGAAAAGCCAACGGATACCCTTAACCCCGTGTCTGCAACCGTAGCCTATGGAGAGGGAAGCGTAACCGCTATCGGCTTTGATGTGGGCTCACAATACTTAAACGGAACACAGTTTATGCACAGAGATTTAATGAAGGAGATAGCAAATAGCCTTTACGAGCCAATTATAAAGGTGGAAAAAGCACTCGGCAGATTAGAGGTAGTGGCACTTGAAAAGGACGGAAAATTAATGCTTCAGCTTGTAAACGCAGGTGGCACACACGCAAATGCTGGAGTTGCAAGCGACGATTATATTCCACCGGTGCTTGATATAACTCTCACCCTTTCATTGAGTAAAGCACCCCAAAAGCTCATTCTACAGCCCGAGGGCAGAGAGCTGCAATTCACAACCACAACCGACGGCAAAATCACCGTAAGCATCGGCAGAGTTGATATTCATAGCATTATTGAGGTGCTTAACTAAATTCCCTTAAATAACACGATAGCAAGACAGAGGACGTCTATTTGCAAACTCAATTCGAAAATGCTTGCATTTTTGAAGGAGAGCCGAATCAACCCCCAAG
>JAGAJV010000018.1 GCA_017625915.1 Clostridia bacterium | reverse complement strand
GCATACAAATTATAGCCTTGCAAGTCGCCATTCGCATTTGAAATAACACCATCAGCATTTATAAACCTACACATTTTAGCATCGTAGTATCTGCTATTTAGGTAATATAAGCCTGTTTCGGAGTCTTGGTAATAGCCTCTGTAGCGTAGATGTGTATAGTTTAGTGCTATTTGTGATAATGTTGCATTTGATACTGTGGTAGTGTAGTTACCCCACGCATCATAGTTGAAAGAAACTACTTGTGCTTTTGTATTACCGTCGAAAATCGCTAATACATCACCTTGAATGTTGGTACGGAAAAAGAAATCGTATGTGGTAGCTGTTGTACCATTATACACATAAACTCTTGCACCGTTTGGTGTACCCATTGAATCGTAGCTATAAATAGTTTCGCTTGTTAAAGCAGGCGTACCTGTGGCTGTATTATATACTCTTTCATAAATTATTTTTGTTCCGTCAAGTATATATTCCACCAATGTGTTACCGTATTGCTTTGAAAGCCTTATTCCGTCTTGATTGTACTTATAGGTATATGTACTACCACCTACTGTGGCACTAGCAAGCTGTCTGCCGTTTTGCCAAGTGAATGAATAGGATGTACCGTTATAATAGCTTAATGGGTTGCCTATGCTATCGTAGTCTGTATAACCCATATATGTAGTGATTAGTGTGTTACCATCACTTGATACAGTATATCTACAATAGCCTTCTCTCATATCCTTCCAAATAGAATTATAGTAATACTCATCATAATACAAAAGCGAACTTATATCAGGTGTTGATCTTGTGTAAGAATAAACATATTTACTGATTAAATTTCCGCCCAAATCATAGTTATATATGTATGTGTATCCAAGAATTTGATTATCTTCTCTTACTAACTGATTTTGAGAATCATATTGGTAATATATGTTCTTGGATGTAGCATTTGAAAAAGAATAATAAATACGAGTTATGTTTCCTTTTTCATCATAAGTATATGAGGTCGAATATTCTATACCATTAATAGTCTCTTGAACTTTTTGAATATTGCTTGAAAAATTGGTCTTACCATTTACTGTATAGTTTTGATAATAGTAGTTTTTTTCTATTAAGGTTTCACTTGGATAAGATAATGTATCAGTGGTTAATCTACCTATAACATCATAATTATATGTGTTGGATAAGCCTATATATAGATTATGTGTTTTATGAATACTTCCATCATCGTTATACTCATAGGTTATACAATAGCTGTCAGTATTGCTTTCAGGTAATGTAATTCTTTTTTCAATTATTCTGCCTTGCTCATCATAATCATATGATTTATTATAATGAGTTTTGCCGTCTTTCATTGCCCTCTCGTTTAGTATTACACCCTTACCGTCATAGCTGTACTGATATGTGATGCCATTTTCTAAATCGGTTACATTATACACTTCGCCATTTGGAGTATAGGTATAGGTTGCTTTCTCAATTCCATTGTAGCATACAGCAATAATTCTGTCAAGAGAGTCATATGTGTACTCAACATAATGATCATTACCATAGGAAAGCTTTTTTAAATTACCGTTATTTTGAATATATTCATATTGTGCTAACTCATTTCCGTTTACTAAAAAGGAAATCATATTTCCAAAATCGTCATATGCAAAGGTATAATCAGTATTAGCATCAATTTTCTGTAATTGCAGTTTACTATTGTATGTATAATTTACTCTATTTACTGTTGTTTCGTATATTGAAACAGTGTCGGTAGATGCGTTATATTTGATTGGAATTGCAGAGGTTAGCTGACCGTAGGCATTATACTCATACTTAATGCCGTCCTCATTATCATAATAGACAGTTTCTAAAAGTCCTATATCATTATATTTGTATGTTGTCACCTTTCCTTTTACATCAGTTGTAGTTTCAACTCTACTAAAGGAGCTTTCTGTTGTTGATGTAACATAGGTTGAGCTTGTAATTGATTGCAGGGTTGAATCGCTATTTCTTATGGTTGTTTTTGTAATTTGACCGAAATCGTTTCTTTCGTATTGACTTGTTACATCGTCTGTTGTATCTTCAGTATTGCTTCCGTTATAGGTCGAATCTTTTAGATTATGGTTTGTATCATAGCTTGCCGATGTTGTTCTACCGTATTTATCTGTTACGCTTGTTACATCGTAGGCGTTTCCGTTACCATAATTATATGTAGTTATATTTCCGTTTGAGTCGCCTATTTTATTGATATTGCCTAATCCGTTATAGGAATAATTTGTTACCGTTCCACTGCGAGAAAAGCAAACATTATCAAAATATGCACTACCATAATTATAATCATAGCGCAAATAGATTTCTATTTTTCTGACCTGTCCACCTGAAATGCCATCATTTTCCTTTGGTGAAATGGTGATCGCTTTAGAAACATACTGCCAATTGGTTACATCCGTTTCAAAAGGAATATAAAAATTATCCGGTTCACCTACATTTTCGTAATACACCTTTAGCTCAATACCAAATTTAGCCGATGATTTTCCTGTTTCGCTACTAGGCACAGCATCTGCTTTTGCCCATGCTGATATTACATAATGGTCACTTGCATAATAATCACCGCAAACATTATAGGTTTCCTTATAATATGCTTCATTTGTAATACTTGGAATTAACATTAAGCTTTTATTTCCCTGCAATGGTAATGTTGTTGATAATGTTGCATTTGCTTTTCCTGCTCCACTATACAATGATGTTTCAAAGCCACCATTACCATATGCGCTAAAGGTTCCGTTTCCTGTGCTTTTTTCCAGCATTACCTCATCAATAAAAACACGATTAGATATTGTAGGGGAAGCTCCCTCGGTATATTCAATGGCAACGGTATATGTTCCACCGGAGCTTATATTAAAGGTAAAGGCTTCCTTTTCCCAATCCTTAAAGGAGTATGAATTTTCTAGCTTTCGTATAGTATTGCTTGAAGCAATAACGGCATTAGAGGAATTTAAAATTTTAAATTTCAAGGTTGCATCCGAAAGCATTTGTTCTCTTAACATTGTTGCAGATAAGGTATATGTACCACTTGTTAAATATACAGATTGCTTTACTGTAGATTTATTTGACGCAGCTGCTTTAATTATAAGCACATTCCCATAATCTATTGCGTCAAATGTGTCATAGCCGTCTATTATATCTACATAAACTGAGCCTGTTGACTGCTGAGTCCAGCCTGTAATACCGTTTTCAAATGCTCCGTTATAGAGGTAATTAGGTGTAGATGAGCCGTTTACAAAGCTTGTTTTTACAGAATTATGCAGCTTAGGTCCAACGCCCTCGTCCTTGTACATATCGTTATATTGATAGCTTGATGAATTAAATATATTGCCGCTATTGTCATGTGAATATGCTGTTACCACTCTACCACTACCATCAAAGCGATAGGTTGAGAATATATCATCACCATTATTTAGTACATTATCTGCTCCTGCTATACGAGCAGTAGAGGATAGCGTGCCATAGGATATGGACATAGTATTTCCTGTTACTAAGCTATCGCTATATGCGTTAGCTATCTCTATAATGCCTGTTACCTTATTATTGGTATAGGAATATTGAATGCCTATATTATTTTTTGAGTTTTTGGCTAACACCAAATATCCATCTGTGGAATATTCATATTCAATGATATAATATTGACTGTTTCCATAATCATATGTAATCTTTTCAATGCGATTTGCATCTTCTGAAAGTTCTATTATGGATTTTATTCCTGTTTGGATATTTGTTATTATTATATCTGTCGATAAATCAACTATAGATATTTGTTGAATAACAGATGATATTCCGTTTGGTTTTAAAAAAACAAATGCTTTGCCATCATCATAAAACGCAAATTCTCTTTTATTTCCATATGTGTCTTCTATTTTTGACAATTTACCATTAGTGAATTCTTTTTTATTGCCTTTGTCATCGCCTATATAAATTTTTCCGTTAACTACGGTTAATTTTAAGCCTAGCCCACTTTGATCGTAAAATTCAGTTGGTGTTGTTACTTCAGTTGATGTTCCGTCTTCATTGAATCTATAAAAACAGTACTTGCCATCACTATCCTTTTTAATGTCCGGTGCGAACCAATGCTCTGTTCCGTCTCCGTCCGTCCATTTGTAATATTGAATATTACCGATTATCGTTGATTCTACTGTTTCTTCAGTATTTAATCTCCAGCTTTTTGTATTTGAATTATATGTTGCGTATAAGCTAAATGGCATTATTTCATCGGCTGTTGTAAATATGTCATGCACAAATGCTAAATTTCCTGTAAAGGCATTTACATAGCCTGTGCCTGCCATATCGGCTGAGGATTGATAATAGGAATAATAATTTTCCAAGCCTGTTATAGTTGTATATGATACCTGTAGCTTAGGCTTTGTATAGCTTGTTGTTTCAGAGGATGCAAGCTGAACACATGCTCCTTCCAAATCGCTAAATTCCATCATTTCGAATGCAATACCGTGATTTGCTACACCACTTTTCCACTGTTTAAAAAGCTCCGTTATATCCCACTCATAAACACCAACACTATTTATTTTAACATAGTCTATAGGAGTGTTTTTATTAAAATATTCTGTTGCTGCCTCGTGTGATGTTGTGCTAGACCAAGAATTTGTCACTCTATACGCAGCCACGTTTAAATTGCTTGCGCTAGACACACCTAGTGCATACATAGATATTCGTGCATCCGTTATCACTGCTCCCGTTGGAATACTTGGTAATGTTCCATACTTTACAAAAGCGAAGCAATCTAAAGACCAAAAATCGCCTATGGCTAAATAGCTATGCCCTCCATAATCATAATTGTCATTTCCGAAAAATGTATCTGTTATATTTGATTCGGTATATATCATTGGGTCAATAGTAACCGGAAATGTTCTTTCCTCAGCGTTTATCCATTCTGCGTCTGCTGTTACTGTAAAAGTATATTTCCACTTGCTATCTTGAACAAGAGAATATTCAACGATATTGCTGTACACATTGTTTGCATCAAGCATATACGGTGCAGGTATTTCATATACTTTATCCCCTGTGTCACAGTCTGAAAGAATTATTGCACCGTCCTTTAGCTCTGCGCTTAATTTATTTAGCTCAAGTGCAAATGAGAATGTATATGAGTCTTGCTTTTCCTTGACAATAATATTTTCTTTTAAGTTATTGCCAATTAAAATATATTCAATGTCTGTTTTATCATAAATGTTTTTATAAATAGCCTTAGATACAAGATTATCAAGCTGGGACATATCATCAAATTTACGGCTATTGTTTTTCTGTGGATTTTCAATTTCTACTTTTACTTTGTTTGTGTTTAACGGAGTAAAATCGATTTTATAATCTCCGTCTTTAATGCTAACAAGCCCATTAGAGCCTGATTTATTTGCAAATTTAACGGTTTGCTTATTATTGGAAGAATATTCGCTTCCATTAAGAGTTAATGCATTATCAATATCTATCCAGTTTCCGTTTTCATCAAGATAGTGTACTGCTTGACTATATACTACAGCCTTAGTTGTACCGTCAGATAGCTTAAAGTGTTTTATATTTTCGTCTCGCAGTTCTTCGTCTTCTTCTAAAACTATAACATCTTGCTTTGCTATCTCTGTGCTTTCTTCCTCGGTAGCTTCTGAGTTATTTTCAATCAATGTTGCGAATGAGTACATTGGCATATATACAAATAACATTAATATTGCCATTATAAATGTAAAGATTTTAAACGATTTTGTTTTCATTGCCTTCTCCTTTTTATTTTATGTTTTCTTGGTTAAAACGAAATTCTGCATGCTCCCACCCCTTTCCTTTTTGTTCTTATTTTAATAATCAAATTTTCATTTGTTCCGTCTAAATTTTACCATATTTTCCATTTTTTGTCAATAGGATTTCAAATGTCTTTTCGTATCAGCAATCCTTGTCAAAAAATTTTTAAAAATTTATTTTTGCTTATATATGACTTAATTTAAATCTTTTGCAAAAGTTTACTTAGTATTCACAATTTTTTTGCTTAAATTATTGACTTAAAAATTTGAAAGTGATAAAATACTTTATAATTTAAAATGAAAGGATGATTAAATGTTTAAAAATATTAAGCAGCTCGCCGGGTACATTGGAAAATACAAAATTTATGCAATTTTGACACCTATTATTGTATCCCTTGAGGTTGTTATGGAATGTCTTATTCCGTTCTTTACCGCTGACCTTATTACTTATGTTCAGCAGAACTACACTGTTGATAATGCAATATTAACTAAATGGTTTATTAGCTTTATTGAGAGTATAATACCCGGTAAGCCCCTTGCAGTTGTTGGCGGATATTGTATTGTCTTAATTTTAATGGCTTTGCTTTCGCTTAGCTTTGGTGCTATTGCAGGTATTACCTGTGCTAAGGCTTCCTGCGGCTTTGCTAAGAATTTAAGAACTGGATTATTTAATAAATCGCAGGATTTTGCATTTGAAAACATTGATAGGTTTTCAACATCAAGCCTTGTTACCAGATTAACAACTGATGTTACTAATGTACAACAATCCTTTATGATGATTATAAGAACTGCTATTCGTTCGCCACTTATGTTTGTGTTCTCTATTATTATGGCATTTATTCGTGGTGGTAGCATGGCGCTTATATTTGTGGTTGTTATTCCTGTATTGCTTTTTGGTCTTATTACTATTGCAAGAAAGGCTATGCCTATTTTTAAGAGAGTATTTAAAAAATACGATAAGCTAAATGCTTCCGTACAGGAAAATGTTCACGGTATGAGAGTTGTTAAATCCTTTGTAAGAGAGGATTACGAAAGCGACAAATTTGAAAATGCTTCCGGTGAGGTAGCAGGTGACTTTACAAAAGCTGAAAAAATTCTTGCATTCAATAATCCACTTATGTTTCTTTGTATGTACACTGTTATGACCTGTGTTTGCTTATTTGGCTCTCAAGCTATTGTTAAGGGCGATATTATTATTGGTGAATTCTCTGCGCTTTTAACATACGGTATGCAGATTTTAATGAGTCTTATTATGGTATCAATGATATTCGTTATGATGACGATGTCTGCTGAGTGCGCTAAGCGTATTTGCGAGGTTTTAAATGAGGAAACAACTATAAAAAATCCCGAAAATCCTGTTCTTGAGGTAAAAAACGGTGACATTGACTTTAACAATGTAAAATTCAAGTATGCACAGAGAGCTGAAAAGTTTGCTTTGAGTGATATTGATTTACATATTAAGTCTGGGCAAACTGTTGGTATTATTGGTGGTACAGGTAGCTCTAAATCCTCACTTATTCAATTAATTCCACGACTTTATGATGTTACAGAGGGCTCTGTAATGGTTGGCGGAGTTGATGTAAGGAATTACGATATTGTTTCACTTCGCGATGCTGTAAGTGTTGTATTACAGAAAAATGTGCTTTTCTCAGGTACAATTAAGGAAAATCTTCGTTGGGGTAATGAAAACGTTACTGACGAGGAAATGATACGAGTATGTAAGCTTGCTTGCGCTGACGAATTTATACAAGGCTTCCCTGACAAATATGATACTTATATTGAGCAGGGTGGTACTAACGTTTCCGGCGGACAAAAGCAAAGGCTTTGTATTGCAAGAGCGTTGTTAAAAAAGCCTAAAATTCTTATTCTTGACGACTCTACAAGTGCAGTTGATACAAGAACAGACGCTCTTATAAGAAAGGCTATGCGTGAGGAAATTCCAGATACTACAAAGATTATTATTGCACAAAGAATTTCAAGTGTTGAGGATGCAGATTTGATTATCATTCTTGACGACGGTAAAATCGACGGTATTGGTAATCACGATACACTGCTTGAAACGAATGCAATTTATAAGGAAATATATGAATCACAGACAAAAGGGGGTAAAATGCAATGAGTAAGCCAATGGGTAACCCTCGGCAGCCAAATATGGCAAGACCTATGAAAAAGGCTCGTAAGGGCACATTCGGTCGTCTTATAGGCTATGTGACAAAATATTATAAAAAGCAATTTATTTTAGTTTTAGCTTGTATTATTTTTAGCGCTTTAGCTACTGCTCTTCCAGGTGTTTTTCAGCAAAGCGTTTTAACCTCTGCGCAGGACGGATATTATTTAGCAAATCCTGATAAAATTACTGTTTCAGATGAAATTAAAGAGGAATTTCCTGAGCTTTCCTACGAGGAGCAGTTAGTTAAGGAAAAGGAAAAGCTACTTAGCAAATGGGAGCTTGAGGCAAGCTCTTTAGATAATGGCGGTCTTGCTTCTAAGGATGCACTGAATACTGTTTTGCCTTCAATTATAAACACAGTATTAGTTCTTATTGTTGTTTATGTATTTGGACTTATAGCAGCATTTACGCAAACGAGAACAATGGCAGTTGTGACACAGGTCTTCTTACACAAAATGCGTACACTTATGTTTGGTAAGATGCAGACATTGCCAATTAAGTATTTTGACACACATAAGCATGGCGATATTATGTCACACTACACTAATGATATTGACACACTTCGTCAGCTTGTTTCTCAATCAATTCCACAGCTTATTACCTCTTGTATTATAATTCTCGTTGTTTCCTTTATTATGCTCTACTTTAGCTTGTGGCTAACACTTGTTGTTATTTTTGGCGTTATTTTAATGCTTATCGCTTCTAAGAAAATTGGTGGCGGCGGTGCTAAATATTTTATTCGTCAACAGGTTGCACTTGGTAAGAGTGAGGGCTATATTGAGGAAATGATTAACGGTCAAAAGGTAGTTAAGGTATTTAATCACGAGCCTAAGACTAAAGAGGAATTTGAAAGACTTAATGACCAGCTATGTCAAGATGCAACGACTGCTAACAAGTATGCAAATACGCTTATGCCTATTATTAATAATTTAGGTCATATTCTCTATGTTTTACTTGTGTTTGTAGGCTCAATGCTTATATTCTTTGATGTTCCTAACATTTCTCTTTCAGGACAGGAGCTTAATATTCCTACATTAATTCCTTTCCTTGGTATGTCAAAGCAATTTACAAACAATATTTCTCAGCTTTCACAGCAAGCAAACGCAATTATTATGGGTCTTGCCGGCGCTGACCGTATTTTCGAGCTTCTTGACGAGGAAAGCGAGGTTGACAACGGTTATGTTACACTTGTAAATGCAGCTTATGATGCTGACGGCAACATAATTGAAAGCGAAAAGCGTACCGGTATGTGGGCTTGGAAGCATCCTCACGGTGACGGCACTATTACCTATACAAAATTAGAGGGTGATGTACGTTTAAATGAGGTTGATTTTGGGTATAATGAGGAAAAGATAGTTCTTCACGATATCTCAATTTATGCCGAGCCAGGACAAAAGATTGCATTTGTTGGTGCAACCGGTGCCGGTAAAACAACAATTACAAATCTTATCAACCGTTTTTATGATATTGCAGACGGTAAAATCAGATATGACGGAATAAACATTAATAAAATCAAGAAAGCTGACCTTCGTCGTTCTCTTGGTGTGGTTTTGCAGGATGTAAATTTATTCACAGGAACTGTTATGGATAATATTCGCTACGGTAAGCTTGATGCGACTGATGAGGAATGCATTGAGGCTGCAAAGCGTGCAAATGCTCACTCATTTATTTCTATGCTTCCTGATGGATACAACACCGTGCTTTCAGGTAATGGCAGTGGATTATCTCAAGGACAAAGACAGCTTATTTCTATTGCAAGAGCGGCTGTTGCAGACCCACCTGTTATGATTCTTGACGAGGCTACATCCTCTATTGACACACGAACAGAATCAATAGTTTCGGCAGGTATGGATGCACTTATGCAGGGAAGAACCGTATTTGTTATCGCTCACCGTTTATCTACTATTAAAAACTCAGATGTTATTATGGTGCTTGACCACGGCAGAATAATTGAACGTGGTTCACACGATGATTTGATTGCCCAAGGTGGCAAATATTATCAGCTTTATACCGGTGCATTTGAGCTTGAATAAAGGAGCTTTTTATGTTTGATTCAGCTGAAAGAAAAAAGGAAAGATTTAAGTCGCACGAAAATCTTACCTCAAGAACATACAATTTAGTTATTGGTGCCTGTCTTCTCTACGGCTTTGTTGTCAATGCCTTAATGGTTAAATTTTTGAGCCCATTTTTTATGGGAATGAATATTTTGGTGTTGCTTATTGGTTATTTTGTTTTGGCATTTACAGGAATTTTTTTGTCAAGGTCCACAAAGCCTGCTATTAGCTTTTTAGGATATAATTTAGTAGTTGTACCTGTCGGTGCAGTTTTGGCAATAAGCCTGCCGGCTTACAGTATGACGCATATCTTTACTGCTATTGTAATTACAGGAATTGTGGTTGCAGTTATGATGCTACTATCCACATTGTTTCCTAATTTGTTTTCAAGACTTGGTACTGCCTTGTTTATAGCACTCAGCGTTTCATTGCTTGCTGAAATTATTGCAATGCTATTTAGCTTTGGCGGGGATTTATTCAACTGGATATTTGTTGTTATATTCTCACTTTATATTGGCTTTGATTGGTATAGAGCACAACAATTCCCAAAGAGCCTTGACAACGCTATTGACTGCGTGCTTGATTTATATCTTGATATAATTAATTTATTCCTAAGAATTTTACAGCTTATTTCAAGAAACAGAGATTAAAAATAAAAATTCTCGCTGAAGTTCAGCGAGAATTTTTATTTTAATCATTAATGATTTCTTCCTTAAGCATTCTTTCCTGACCGCAATCTGCGCATATACGATAGGTAATCAAATATTTTCCGTCCTCTCGTTGCTCCTCACGAGTGAGATTTGTAGTTTCGTATTTATGGCCAGCCGGCTTGTACTGAGACTTATACATATAGTTACAGTAAATACATACCATTTCAGTATAGCCACGCTCTGTACAGGTTGGTTGATATGTCATATCCTTTTGATAAATATGATAAGCACAACCGTTTTTATAATTTTTGTTGCCACCGAATACAATCTTTACCTCTGTGCCATCAGTTGGTGCATTTACAACTGTTACGGATTTTGTATATTCGTCTAGCTTTTTAATTGTAAGGTCCTGCTCAACACCGTCAATTATTGCATATGCAGAATCTGCATATTTTGGTAGAATTGCGGTAAAGGACATTGGATAGTTATATATATCCTTATCTAAATCACAGCTTAATGTAAAGGTCATTGACTCCTTGTCTGCTGCTACATAGTTAATTTTTGTATTTTCGTGTTGCCTTAGATAAATTGAAACATCCTCAAATGAGCCAAACCATACATCGTCGCCGTAATTGTCATATAGCCATTTACAGTGCGCTTCAAACACAGACAATTCAACATCAACGCCCGAAGCCTCTTCAGTTACGCAGTGACATAGCTCAACTATCCATTGGCCGTTTTTTACTGCTTGCTCAATGTTTAGCTGTAATACACCTACATTTACTCTTGTATTTAAGGAATATGCTTTTACTCTGTATAAATCCTGTCCTTTGCCAGGTACAATTAAATCTCCACCAGCTTCTAGACGGTTTGTTATCACAAAATCATCAAGAAAACCCTGATATGGGTCGTTAATATGGGCAAACGGTGTTGCAAAT
>JAGAJV010000132.1 GCA_017625915.1 Clostridia bacterium | reverse complement strand
AGGCTTGTGGGATATTTTTATAAATTATTCAGCATCCTCTGCAACTGCTTCTTCAGCTTGAGCCTCTTCAACTGCTTCTTCAGCCTGAGCCTCTTCAGCTGCTTCTTCAACAGCCTCAGCCTCGTCGTTATCCTCGAGAAGCGCTCTCATTGAAAGAGATACCTTTTGCTTTTCGTCGTCGATTTCCTTAATTAAAGCAGATACAACATCGCCAACCTTAAGTACATTAGCTACAGAATCAATCTTCTTGTCTGCGATTTGGCTAATGTGGATAAGACCGTCAATACCTGCAACGATTTCTGCAAATGCGCCGAATGTTGTAATGCCAACAATCTTAACAAGTGCTACATCGCCAACGCTATATTGGGATTTAAAGATGTTCCATGGGTTCATATCGTCTGTCTTGTAGCCAAGGGAAATTCTCTTTGCTTCCTTATCAAAGGACTTAACGAATACCTTAATTACATCGCCAACGCTTACAACCTCGCTTGGATTCTTAATTCTCTTCCAAGAAAGCTCTGTAATATGTACAAGACCGTCAACATCGCCTAGGTCAACAAATGCACCATAGGAAACAATGCTCTTAACCGGTCCTTCAAATACCATACCTTCCTCAAGTGAGCTCCAGAATTTTTCTTCATTAGCCTTCTTTTGCTCTCTTAGAACAGCCTTAATTGAGCCGATTGCTCTCTTCTTGTCTTCCTTAATTTCAACAATCTTAATTTGTTGCTTTGTGTTTGCAAGAACGTTCATATCCTCGTCCTTCGCAATACCTGTCATTGAAGCAGGAACAAATACTCTTACGCCGTCAACGTCACATACAACGCCACCCTTTGTAATTTCTGTAACCTTTGCTTCAACAGTTTCCTGAGTATTTGCATACTCAACGATCTTAGCCCAGTTCTTAACGCTGTCAACCTTCTTCTTAGAAAGAATAGCAACACCGTCTCTGTCGCTCTTAGAGATAACAGAAGCCTCAACCTGATCACCGATTTGGAAAAGCTCTTGTAGCTTAACTTCGTTAGAATCAGTTATCTGATCTCTTGTGATAATACCTGTAACCTTTGTGCCTAGGTCAAGACGGATTTCGTTTTCAGAAATTGCCATAACTGTTCCGGTAACTGTTGCTCCTGTATATAATTTTACGCTCTCCATCTCGTCGAGCATTTTGCCAAAGTCTTCTTTTTCGATTTGATTTTCCATGATTTCGCTCATAGTTCCTTTTACCTCCTGAATTAAACTGTCAGGCGTTGACGCACCCGCAGTTATACCAATATTTTTTGCGTGACCGATTTTATTTAAAGGAATATCATAGCTTGTCTGCACCCAAAAGGTTTTAGCACAATTTTTTTCGCAGACCTGTACAAGCTTAGCTGTGTTTGAGCTACCCTTGCCACCTACTACAATCATTACATCGCATTTTTGGCTTAGCTCCTCAGCTTCCCTCTGTCTAATTCCGGTAACACTACATATTGTATCAAAAATTTTTGCATTTGTACAGTGTTTTTTTAGAATTTTTTGACATTTTTCCCATTCTGTTAGCTTTTGTGTGGTTTGTGCCACCATATTTAAAGAGAAATTTGTCAAATTTTGGTCTTTTTTTATCTGAATCAGAAAATTTTCAAGCTCGCTTGCGTCTGCAAACACATATCCATCGCCCTGTACGTGGCTCATTATGGACATTACCTCGGGGTGATCCTTTTTCCCGATCAAGATTAAGATTTCCTTCTTGCCCGAATTTTCACTAGCAATTTTATGTATTTTAGTGACGTACGGACAAGTACAGTTGACAAGCGTAAAATTCTCTTCCGTTGCATCACATCTCTGTAGCTTCTCGTGTATACCTTTCTCAATTCCGTGTGTCCTTATTACTACTGTTATTTTTTCGCCGTTTTTAGCTCTTTCATATAATTCATCAATATCGTTGGGGCTGATTTCAAATACTCCGTTTTGCTCAAGATATTTTATATATTCCTCATTGTGAATAAGCTGACCAAGAATATATACGGAGCTTTTATCCTCGCTTTTGATTAGCGCTTCAACCGTATCGGTTGCCCGTCTGACGCCAAAGCAAAAGCCTGCATTTTCTGCTACTGTTATCATAATACCGTGCTCTCACCTTCTAATAGCTCGCATACCTTATTAAAGGCGTAGTGAGTTATTTTTTCGTATTGCTCCTTGTTTGTTCCCTCGAACCTAAGCTTCTTAGGTGGGATATATTCGCCTATTATAAATTCGGTTTTTCTAAAAAATTTCAGCTTGCCCTTTTTAGTTTTGATAGCAACAGGCAAAATGCCAACATCAGCTCTATGGGCTACCATTCCTATGCCATCCTTAATAGGTGTTTCTCTGGGGTTTTTGTAGGGACAGCGAGTTCCCTGTGGGAATATTCCTACAGAATTGCCCTCCTTTAGAATTTCGATAGTCTTTTTTATAGCACCGACATCTCCGCCTTTTCTATCCACAGGAAAAGCGCCCATTGATTTTACAAACCAATTTAAAATTGGTACCTTGAAAACCTCTTTTTTCGCCATAAAGCGAATTTGACTTTTTAAGCCTATAGCAATTGCTGCCACATCCATAAGCGCAGTATGATTGCAGCATACCACAAAATTTTTATCCTGTGGCTCGTTTTCGGGATTTGTTATTCTGATTCTAAGCAGTCTTTTAAAAAGTCCTGCAAAGAATTTTTTTATTTTTGTGTAAAACTTGTTTTCTTTTTTCATCTTTTTTTGCTCTCGATTATTTCTATAACCTTTTCAACAGATTGGTCAACTGTTAAGCCGGAGTTATCAAAATGAATAGCATCTTGAGCAGGCACACAGGGCGCAGCCTTTCTTGTAGAATCGTTTTTATCTCTTTCTATAATATCAGCAAGCACACCTTCATATGTGCAGTCCTCTCCCTTAGCCTTAAGCTCTAAAAATCTTCTCTCTGCTCTTGCCTCGGCTGAAGCAGTCATAAAAATTTTCACCTCGGCATCAGGAATAATTACAGTACCAATATCACGGCCGTCCATAACGACGCTATTTTCTAACGCAATCTTTCTTTGTGTTTCAAGTAAGAACTTGCGCACCTCGGGAACAGCGGACACGGCTGATGCATACATAGCAATCTCGCCTGTTCTTATTTCATCGCCGATTTCCTTACCGTTTAAAGTAATAATTTGCTTACCGTCAATAAATTCCATGCCCAGCTTAATTTCGTCAAGGCAAGCAATTATATTGGCTATATCTGTTCTGGCAAAGCCCTTATTTCTTACATATAAGCCTATGGTGCGATAAAGCGCCCCTGTATCAACATAGATAATACCGAGTCTTTTTGCCAAAGCTTTTGCGACGGTGCTTTTTCCTGCACCGCTTGGTCCGTCTAATGCTATTCTCATAGTTTTTCTCCTTAATTTATTATGCGTAGCAATTCATGGCATAGCCAATTCATGCCGTAGGTAATTCATGGTGTAACCAATTCACGCCGTAGGCAATTCATTTTATGAACAATGAATTATCGCTTCGCTCCATGAATTTTCGCTTTGCTCAATGAATTGATTTCATCATGAATTGAACGCAAGCGTTCATTAATGATTAGCAATGCTAATCATTCCAAGCAGAATGTGTTCCTGCTAAAGCGCCTGTGGAAAATGCAATTTGCAGGTTATAGCCACCTGTGTAGGCATCAACGTCAATTACCTCGCCTGCAAAATAGAGCCCCTTGATTTTTTTAGACTCCATTGTGGACGGGTTAATTTCGCTTACCTTAATGCCACCGGAGGTAACTATTGCTTCCTTAATTGGACGGAAGCATTTTATATCAAGGGTAAGTCCCTTTAATATTTCAACCAGCCTTGCCCGTTGCTCCTTGGTAATGTTATTTACCTTTTCGTCCGGTCTTATTCCGCTTTTCCTTATCATAAACGGAATAATCTTTGACGGTAAAAGTCCGCCAAGGGCATTTGAAAAGTCCTTATTTTGTTGCTTTGAAAAGTCGCTTAGAATACGCTTATCAAGTGTTTTTATATCAAGCGCCGGCTTAAAGTCGATTAGCGCCGTATATTTTCCCTCTCGCATATTATTCATATGGCAGGATGCAGACAGAACAAGAGGTCCGCTTAAGCCAAAATGAGTAAAAAGCATTTCACCAAGCTCCTCAAAAACCACCTTGCCTGTGTCGTTATTTTTGATTTTCAAGGTTACATTTTTAAGGGACACACCCATTATTTCCGTTAGCTTTTCAATGGTTTCAAGTGGGACAAGTGAGGGTATTAAGGGAGAAACCTCAATGCCGCATTTTTTTGCGAATTTATAGCCGTCGCCGTCTGAGCCTGTTTGTGGATAGGATGCGCCACCTGTGGCTAAAATTACTGCATCAAAATTGTATGATGCTTTATCGGTCCTTAAGCCCTTAATTTCACCGTTTTCGGTAGTTAAGCCAATAACTCTTTCGTTAACTAATTTAGCACCATAGTCTATCATTGTGCGCTTTAATGCTTGCACAATATCCTGTGCTTTATCGGACACAGGGAAAACCCGTCTGCCTCGCTCAGTTTTTAAAGCTACCCCTGCATTTTCAAAAAATGCTTTTGTATCCTCTGTGGAAAAATAATTTATCGAAGCATATAGGAATTTGGGGTTGGAAATTACATTCTTTAAAAATTCGCCCTTGTCGCAATCATTGGTGACGTTACATCTGCCCTTGCCTGTTATGGCAAGCTTTTTGCCGACTCTATCGTTTTTTTCAAAGATTGTTACATCTGCGCCATTTTGTAAGGCATAGATAGCTGACATCATTCCCGCAGGGCCTGCGCCTATAATTCCTATTTTTCTTTGCTCATAATCCATTATAGTAAGCCTTTTTCCTTTTTGTAACTAATAAATTCCTCGTATGTGCCACTGAAATCGTAAATTCCGTCATCCTTAATTTCGATAATTCTGTTTGCAACGGTATTTACAGTTTCATAGTCGTGGGAATAGAAAATTATATTACCCTTAAAATCACGAAGTCCGTTATTTACCGCTGTGATGGATTCTAGGTCTAAGTGGTTTGTTGGTTGGTCAAGAAGTAGGAAGTTTGAGCCAAAAAGCATCATTCTTGAAAACATACATCTAGCCTTTTCGCCACCTGAAAGCACATTTACCTCTTTAAAGATTGAGTCGCCCGAGAATAACATTCTGCCAAGGAAGCCACGAAGATATGTTTCTGTTTGGTCCTTGGAATATCTTCTCATCCAATCAAGAATTGATTCGTGACAGCCCTCAAAATATTCAATATTGTCCTTAGGGAAGTAGGATTTTGTTATGCTAACGCCCCACTTAAATGAGCCACTGTCAGCCTCGGTCTCTTCCATTAAGACCTTCATAAAATTAGTAATTGCAAGCTCGTCGCCAAGTAATGCAATTTTGTCGCCCTTCATAGCAGTAAAGGATACATTTTTAAAGAAGCCGTTTTTTGTAAGGTCGGTAACAGTTAAAATATCCTTGCCTGCCTCTCTATCCATATCAAAGCCAATAAACGGGTATCTACGGCTTGATGCAGGTAATTCCTCAACAGTTAGCTTATCAAGCAGCTTTCTTCTTGATGTTGCCTGTCTTGATTTAGATTTGTTTGCGCTAAAGCGAGAAATAAAGCTCTGTAATTCCTTAATTTTTTCCTCGTTTTTCTTGTTTTGTTGCTTAATCATACGCTGAATAAGCTGGCTGGATTCATACCAAAATTCGTAGTTGCCTACATACATTTTAATGCCTGAATAGTCAATATCAACGATATTTGTGCATACATCGTTTAAAAAGTGTCTATCGTGAGATACTACTAAAACTGTACCAAAGTAGTCGCTTAAAAAGTCCTCAAGCCAGGTTATAGCATCAATGTCAAGACCGTTTGTAGGCTCGTCAAGTAAAATAATATCTGGATTTCCAAATAGCGCCTGCGCTAAAAGAATTTTAACCTTATCTCTTTCAGCAATATCTGCCATTTGCATATAAAGTAGGTCCTCGCTAAGTCCTAAGCCTTGAATTAGCTTTGAAGCATCGCTTTCTGCCTCCCAGCCGTTTAACTCGGCAAATTCGCCCTCTAGCTCAGATGCGCGAATACCGTCCTCCTCAGAAAAATCCTCCTTAAGATACAATGCGTCCTTTTCCTTCATTATGGAATAAAGTCTTTCATTGCCCATAATGATTGTATCAAGGGCTGTATATTCGTCATAAGCGAAGTGGTTTTGCTTTAAAACTGACATTCTGACTGTGTTAGGAATTGAAACATCGCCCTTTGTAGGCTCTAGCTCCTTACATAAAATACGCAAAAATGTACTTTTGCCTGCACCGTTTGCACCAATTACGCCATAGCAGTTGCCCGGCGTAAACTTTAAATTTACATCCTTAAATAGCACCTGTCCACCAAAATTAAAGCTTAAATTATTTACTGTTATCATTATTCTATCCTTCTTTTTTCAGTACTCTTTACATAATAACATATATTTTAAAATAAATCAAGTATAAATAAAAGGTGTCAAAATTGTTGAATTAGAGTGATTTTTGTGTTATACTTATAAAAGTATGCACTAAGGAGGATATTATGGACTACAAATTCAAGTTTTCTGTTATTATGGCTGTATATAATGTTGAAAGCTACCTTGAGGAAGCAGTAAACAGCCTTGTAAATCAAACTATAGGCTTTGATAGCATACAGGTAATTTTAGTTGACGACGGCTCACCGGATAATTCAGGTGCAATTTGCGACAAGCTAAAGGAAAGATATCCTGGCAATATTGTAGTTGTTCACAAGGAAAACGGCGGCGTTTCCACAGCCAGAAACGAGGGACTTAAGCATATTGAGGGTAAATATATAAACTGTATGGACCCTGACGATATTTTAACCGAGAATACTTTAGAGCTGGTTTATAATTTCTTTGAAGCAAATTATAACGCTTGTAATGTTGCAGGTATTCCTATAAAAATGTTTGGTGATACTGAAGGCTGGCATTATCTTAACGATAAATTTGCCCGTGGTACAAGAGTAATTAATTTACAAAAGGAGGTTAATTATTTTCAGCTTTCCTGCTCCTGTGCGTTTATTAAAAATGAAATTGCCAAAGCCATTCATTTTGACGAGAGTCTAACCGTTGCCGAGGATGCTCAGCAAATGATCAGAATTTTAATAGACAAGCCGTTTTTAGGTGTTGTTACAGGCTGTTATTACGGTTATAGAAAGCATGCAGGCTCTGCGCTTTCCTCGGGTCTTAAAAAATGCTGGTATAACGATTATATTTATTCCTTTATTTTACCGTCAATTGAGTATGCCAAGAAAAAATATGGCTATGTGCCAAGATTTGTTCAAAATGCGCTTATGAGCAATTTGCAGTGGCGTCTTTCTGAAAAAACAAAGCCTACTAATCTTGATGAAAGCGAGCTTGCGCAGTACAAAAAGGGCTTGGAGCTTTGCTTTAAGGAGTTTGACGACGATATTATTATGAAGCAAAAGCATTGTAGCGTCGAAAACAGAATTGCCTTGATTTCAACAAAATATCAGGAAAAGGATTTTGTAACGAAGGCTACTGATGATATTTTTATGGGCTTTGACTCATTTTGCCATTCTAAGCTATCAAATACTACCTTTAGCCTTGACTTTTTAGAAATAACTGATAAGGAAATTAAGCTATCTGCCCGTAAAACCTTTATTTCTTTAGGTGGCAGAGTAACAGGTGGCTTTATTAAGCTAGGCGAAAACGTAATAAATACAACCGATATTGAATATATGAAGCACGGTTCATTTTTAGGCGATGCTGTTACAGAGGATGCAATTTTCAGCTTTGTAATTCCAATAGAGCTTTTGAAAAAGGAAAATCAGCTTTGCTTTTATGCTATCTGTGACGGAATAACTGTAGAAAATAAAAACATCAATTTCGGCGCATTTTTCCCTTTTGAAAAGAGATATAAGAGCTCATACTATTTTGAAAATGGACTTTTATTTAAGCTAGATGGACATTGTCTTGTAATTTCTAAAGCCAAAAATGCAAAAAAATGTGAAGGAAGGCTGCTTAAGGAAATTTGGAAATCAAATAAGCTAGGTGAAAGAAAGGCAGTTTTTGCCAGAATTTTAGCAAGAATTTATAAGCTATTCGTAAGAAAGCCTATTTGGATTATTTCTGACAGAGTAAACAAAGCGGGTGATAACGGCGAAGCATTCTTCAGACACTTAAAAAATATAAAGTTTAAGGGTGCAAAATACTATTATGCAATAGGCAAATGCCCTTCATATTACAATATGAAAAAGCTTGGCGATGTGCTTGATTGCCATTCCTTAAAATACAAAATTATTCACCTTGCCTGTGACTGCGTTATCTCTGCGCAAGCAGATATAAATGTTTACGACCCATTTGCCCATTACTCACAGCCATATAAGGATATTTTAACAAGAAAGAAATTTATATTCCTACAGCACGGAATTATTAAGGACGACCTTTCCGATTGGCTGAATAAGTATAACAAAAATATTACAGGCTTTATTTGCTCCGTTAAGCAGGAATATGATTCTATCGTAAACGGTAATTATCATTACGACGAGAAAAATGTTTGGCTGACAGGGCTTGCTCGCTTTGACCGTCTATATAACGACGAGAAAAAGTATATTACTATTATGCCTACCTGGCGTAAGTATTTAATGAGCCACATTGATACTCAAACAGGCATTTGGCAGGAAAAGCCCGGCTTTAAGGATAGTGTGTATTTCAATTTCTATAACGACCTTATAAATGATAAAAGACTGCTTGATGTGGCTAAAAAGCACGGTTACACCATTTGCTTTATGCCTCATCCAAACACTATTACCAAGATAGATTTATTTACACATAACAAGGATGTAAAATTCTATACGGTTGACGACGAATACCGCGAAGTGTATGCGCAAAGCAATCTTATCTTAACCGATTATTCCTCATCAATTTTCGATTTTGTATATTTAAGAAAGCCTATTTTCTATGCACAATTCGATAAAGAGGAGTTTATAAAGGGCGATCACGCATACGTCCCCGGCTATTTTGACTATGAGCGCGATGGCTTTGGCGAGGTTGTTTATAATTATGATGCGACTGTTAATATGCTTATAGAGTATATGGAAAACGGCTGTACACTTAAGGATAAATACAGAGAAAGAATTGATAGCTTCTTTGCATTTAACGATAAAAGCAATAGCCAAAGAATACTTGATAAAATACTGAAATTATAACAAAAAGCGACACTCTGTGTCGCTTTTTGGCTGTCGGCTCTTAGGCTTCTTCCGGGAGAGAGCTGTCACGCAGTGACTGAGGGAGAGTGCGTTTTAATAAAGCTAATCAGATACTGTTAGTTACGCAGGCTCCTTCCGTCTGCTACGCATCCACCTTCCTCTCGGAGGAAGGCTAAATTAATTGGCTATCAGTGAACCCCAAACCTCGTACCTCGATTTGAGGCCCCCTATCGACATGAATTGATCAAGCTCATGAATTGCTAGCGCATAAATTGCACGCAAGCGTGCATTATCTAACTGCTGACAGCTGATCGCTGACAGCTCATTTATGCATTTTCCCCGGTAAAACCTTCCCCTGCTCCTTTTTAGGCATTTTGTCCTCGTCAAGAATTATGGCAGGCCTTATTGCGTCCTTGCCATATTCGCTTTTTATTAAATCTAGTACCTTATTTAGCTTTTCCCTTTTGTCCCTTGACTCATAGTCAAAAAACATACTTATTTGCTCATTTGCATTTTCGTTTTCCAGATTAATTGCGGTTATAGTAAGCGCTCTTATTATGTGCATAGGATCGTGCTTGGCTTTTAGCATTTCACAGGCAGTTTTTGCAATAAATCCCTCATCCTGTGTGGGATTTTCCAATTTTATTTGATAGCCCTGATAGCTTAAATCCTTATATTTTATACCCAGACTAACACCTCTTGCCTTCAGCTTCATAGCGCGCAATTTATAGCCTATGTCTTGGCTAAGCGCGTAAATTACCTTGTAAGCCTCGTCAAGCCTTCTTATATCGGCAACGCAGGTAATTCCGTGGCCTACACTTTTTGCAGGCTCATAGTGGTCCTTGTGGGCAACCTCGCTTTTATCAAGTCCGCTTGCATATATCCATAAATCACTTCCTGCCTTGCCGAATTTTTTCATCATATATTCGTGGCTTAGCTCTGCTATTTGTCCTATGGTTTTTACGCCGATTCTATTTAGCTTTTCCGCCATTGCTCTGCCACAATAAAGTAAATCTCCACAGGGTAGTCCCCAAACCTTGCTTTTGAAATTTTCCTCACTGATTTCAGTTATGGCATCAGGCTTTTTAAGGTCGCTTCCCAGCTTTGCAAAAACCTTATTAAAGGATACTCCTATACTAACGGTTAAGCCTAGCTCATCCTTTACTGCCTGTCTTATTTCCTCAGCAATTTCCATAGGCTTTTTAAGTGATTTTGTAACGTCAAGCCAACATTCGTCGAGTCCAAAGGGCTCAACATAGTCGGTATATCTTTGATATATCTCGTGAAGGTATTTTGAAAATTTTGAATAGTATTCAAAATGTGGCTTAACTATTATAATATCGGGGCATTTTTCCCTTGCCTGCCAGCAGGGCATTCCCGTTGTAACCCCTGCTTTTTTTGCCTTTTCGCTTTTTGCTAGCACTATTCCGTGCCTATCCTCCTCCGAGCCACAGACAGCCACAGCCTTGTCTCTGAGGTCAGGGTTTAACACTGCCTCAACCGAGGCATAAAAGCAGTTTGCATCACTGTGTAGTATATGTCGCATTTTTCTCCAGTGCACGCTTGCGTGCTAATTCATGAACGCTTGCGTTCAATTCATGATAAAATCAATTCATTGAGCGTAGCGAAAATTCATGTTCGTAGAACAATTCATTTTTATGAAAGGATGAATTGCTAACGCATAAATTGCCTTCGGCATGAATTGCTTCGCATGAATTGACACTTTGTGTCATTGAAAATCTGACGATTTTCTAATCGAAAACCACATAAATGTATCCGGCTCGAAGTAGATTTTCTTTTCTATATTATCTATCATTATCGTATATTCCACGGGGGCTACACAGGCAACCTCCTTGGGACAAAAGCGACGCTTTCTTACAACCTTGCGTATTTCAAAGCGTTGGTCGTCGAAAATCAGCGTCCTCGGCATCATATTGCCCTCTTTTGTGAATATTACATCTACCATAAGCGGTATTCTTTCGTATTTCATAGATTTTTTATAACCTTTGTGGCAACGCCCTGAATAAACAAATCAGTTACCACAATATCCTCCATATCCTTATTTTCCGGATGAAGAATTATAGCTCTTTTTTCATCGTTAGGAAGGTATCTTTTTAGGGTGTTTTTACCGTCTGCAAGAGCAACTACAATATCGCCGTATTTTGCGTGATTTTGAGCCCTAATAAGCACCAAATCCCCGTCGTCTATGCCTGCCTCTATCATAGAATTGCCCTGTGCTGTAAGCAAGTAAAATTCGCCCTTGCCTGTAAATGAGCGAGGCAATTTAACATATCCGTCAATATATTCCTCTTCCTCTGTAAGCGGTCCACAGGGGATTGTACCGATTTTGGCAACTCGCACCATATGTGTTTCAGTTTTTGCAGTTTTATCTGTTTCTATTCCCCTATCGGTTTTGATAAGCAGTTTTTCAAGCTCCATAAGTGCCACATAGCGTTGCACGGTGCTCTTAGGTATGCCTGTGATTAACGCAATTTCTCTTATTGACGGAGTTGTATCCGTATCGTCAAAAAACCTTTCTATGCTTTCTTTAATTTTATCTATCTTATCCTTTTTCATTTTCTTAACTCCTTTTGGGACATCTTGTCCCATTTATTATAGCACAATATTTTTGGATTGTCAATAGGAAATTACTGACGGCTGACGGGAGAGAAAACCCCTATCCCCTGTCCTCTGCCCCCTAATTTTCTATTGACAAAATTCTTAGTTTATGGTAACATTATTATGATAATAATATTATTATCAGACTATCTTAGGAGAAAAATATGGAACTTTTAAAATCAATTCTTCTTCTCTTAGCCGGCGT
>JAGAJV010000131.1 GCA_017625915.1 Clostridia bacterium | reverse complement strand
AGAAGCTCGATTACAACATCGCCTGCACCAATAGCTGCAAATGCATCTGCGAGTGTTTCGTACTTAACATCGCCGATTTGTGCAACATACTCAACTGGTACATTAACTGTAGCAGTTACTGTTGCTGTATCTGCCTTAGTATATGTAGCTGTTGCATCTGTTACATGGATACCACCATCACGTGGTTCGCCTGTGATTGTTACTACTGAAGTATCTTCAATAGATAATGTTTGACCTGCTTCGATACGGAAGCCTGCCTTTGTGATACCTGAAAGGTTAATTTCAGATGCACCACTGATTGTATAGTTACCACGGAAGAATACACGACCGTCAAGATTATTTACTGTAACCTTTGAATTATCAACAACGATGTCGTTGCCTGTTGATGAGTTTACACAAATAATATCAAGGTCAAGTGCTGTTTCGTTGTCAGCAATAATTTCAGAACCGTTAACGATGTTAAGGTCTGCGTTGTTGCCGTCAAGACCAATTAAGTATGTTCCTGTTACACCTGTTGCAACTAACTTAACTGCATCAAATGTAAGTGTTTGATTTGCAAACATCCAGAAAACTGCTGTGCTTGGCTTAACGCTTGGATCTACTACGATAGTACCATTCTTAAATGTTGTAGTACCAAAGTATAGGTCATCCTCTGTGAGTGTAAGTGTCTTGCCGTTAAGGTCGATAACACTTGCCTTTGTGATTGCTCTCTGGCTCTTTAAAGCTGGTGTAGCGTCTGCAAGAAGAACGATTGTATCGCCTTCATCTGCTGCTGCGAATGCTTCTGCAAGAGTTGTATAAGAAGTTGTGCCAATTACAGCTACAACTGTATCAAAGCTTACTGTTCCGTCTTCGCCAAGAACTGCATTTAATGAAGCGCCTGTAAGGTTTTCAACAGAAGTTGCCTTAATTGTGCTATCTGCGTCAACGCTTACAGTTGGTGTAGCATCTTGACGAATTTGTACCTTACCTGCAGTTACGTCAGAGTTAACTACTGTTAAGCTTGCATCCTTATAGAGACGAAGCTCACTTGCTACATTTAATGTAGAGTTTTCAAATACTGCGTTAATAACTGCATATGAATCAGACTCTTCGTTATTGTTTTTCTTATAGTCTAACCATAACATCTTTGTTTCTACATTAGCATCCTTAGCATAGAATGTACCTGAGTAAGCGCCAATTGCGTCGCCATTACATGTAAATTCTACGGTTGAGTCGTCGCCGTCACCGTAAATATAGATACCGGCATTTGCGTTAGAGTTGTAACGAACAATAGTCATACCGCCAGTTGTTACTTTACCACCGTTTTGAATTGTTGTCACAGCGTTGCTACTATGATAGTATACGCCTGAAACATTCATAGTTCCTTCAATAGTGTTAACACTGTTACCACCGCTTGAAAGTACAGCAGAAACATTCAATGTAACACCTGTGCCAAGTGTAGCATTATTGAATTTAACATAATCATCAGAATATGTATTTGTAATTGTTACGCCGCCGTCAACGGTTGTAATTAGGGTTACGTTTTCAATTGCTGTGATTGATTCTTCAACATCACGAACAACATTAACCTTGCCACCGTTTGCAATAGCCTCTGCTAATGTCTTGTAAGCAGTGAGATTGCCGTCAGCATCTTCAGCTAATGCGTAAATCTTGTTAATATTGTCAGGACCGTTGAATTGAACAGGACCCTCATTTACGTTAACACCGTCTACCCACAATTCAACGCTTGTTGGGAAGTTGTCAACGCTTGGAGCTACTGCCCAATTGTGAATCCAATAAGTATCAGTACATTCTCCATTAAAGCAAATGTGCCATGTTACCTCAACATCGCCGTCAAATGCTGTGTACACATCAGGGTTAAGTGTTGTTGTACCCATAAGAGTGCCGTCAGCTGCATAGAACTTAAGTACATAGCTTTCAGTTGCATTGCTCCATGTTTGACCCCAAATTTTTGTAGAATCAACATAACCGTTAGGTACATCGCCCTTTGGAGCTTCAACGATACCATATGTACCGTCTGTGTTTTCTACAATGTTATAGCCTTCAGCAGGAGCAGCATATGAAACATTTTCCTCGATAGGATAGTTTTCGTATGTACCGCCTGTGATTTCAAGCACGCCTGTTGATGTGCCTTGACGGCCATATACAGTTGTGATTTCTGTGCCATTTGATGTAGCTGTGTTTTTGCTTTCTGTTACGCTAACAGAAACACCGCCTGTAAGAGTAGTTCCGTTAGTTGTTTGAGCTGTACCGGCAGCACCGATTGTACCTGCTACGATACCAGCCTTGTTTGTAGAAGAGCCTGTAGATGTGATTGTGTTGCCTGTAACCTCGGAATCTGCAATACCGAAGGATGTCCAAGCATCACCTGTTGCGTGACCAACTACACCGCCTACTGAGCCCTTACCTGTAATTGTAGAATTAGATACTTCACTGTTTGTGATAGATACTGTTGTAAATACAGGACCGTCATTTCCGCTATATCCTGCGATATAACCGAAGAAGCCACCTGTCCAGTGTCCACCCTCAACGTGTGAGTTTGTGAGCTTAACATTGTTGAGTACAACATCTTCAATTGCCTCTATTTTACCAACAATTGCGCCAACGCCGGTAGTTCCAACTGTGTCGTCAACATCGTGCTTAATTGTTGCCTTGTCAATTGTTAAGTTCTTAACCTCAAACCTTGTACCTGTCCAAATGCCGCTAAAGAGCATATCGGATAAGCCTGTGATGGTTTTGTAATTACCGTCAATAATTAATGTATTAGTACCCTCAGCCTTATAGCTATCGAAGTAAACAGGTGTCCATGTTGTTCCTGTTAAATCGATATCATCAAGAAGCGTTACAGTTACTGTATCACCTGCAACAACTGCTGCATTTAGAGCTTCTTGGAGTGAACCATAAGTTGTACCGTTTACATCTACTAAAGATACTACAACTGTAACATTTTCAGCTGTATGACCGTTTGTATCAAGAGTTACACCCTCAGCAAATTCAACTGTTTCTGTTGAATCGAAAAGTAAGGTTACAGTTGAGCCTGCAACTGCATCCTTAGCAGCCTCTGTTGCTGTTGTGTAAATCTTGCCGTCAACAAGAACACCACAAGCTGAGTTGCTATTGGAACGGTCTACAGCAGTTAATGTGCTAGCGATATCGTTACCTTCAGCATCCTGAGCCACAAAGGTAATACCCTCGCAATCTGCGTCAGAGCCTGAGTCTAACTCAAGAACACCTGTTGTGTTGTTGTAGTTGTTACCGATTAATGTGATTTCTGCTGCATAACCAATTGCAACAGCAGGCTTAGCAGTTACATTTTCTGTAAAGGTTGCGTTCTGAACAGTTAATGTGCTAGTAACACTAGTTTCACCCTCAGAATAAACCTTTATTCCCTTTTTACTGTCGATCGTGCCTCCGTTAACTGTAACGAGAGCATCGTCATATACCCATAAGCCATATTCGCTTGCGTTTTCAAATACACAGTTATTGTATATAGCTGTTCCGGTATTTGTACAAGCGCCATTTGGGAAGATACAATCGTTATATGTAACTGTACCACCCTGGATTGAGAAATAGTTGCCCATATGACCTGAGTTGCCTGACCATGCAGGATTAGCTTTCGCTAAAATCAAGTCATTGAAAAAAACTATCTTGCCATGAGCTTCCAAATAGTCGCCGCCGGCACTTTGATTGATTGTAATGGTAGGATTCGCGTCTCCAACGCCGTTGAAAGTAATGGAAGTATAACTTCCTTTCAACTCCATACCATTAACGAATTCAACAGAGCCGTAGATTTCAACTACGACATCGCCTGTCATAGCGTTTGCAGCAGCGTACGCATCGTCAAATGTTCCGTACTCTGTGTCGCCAATTTTGGCTACTGTATCAGCAAAAACTGAAATTGACATGACGAGGGTCAAAATCATTACTGCTAAAACAATACCCAGAATTTTTCTTGTTTTTGTCATTTTTCTTCTCCTTTTCTGAAAAATTTCAATTTATTTTGTAATAGCTCACAACAATAGGCTGTCCTTCGGTTTGTCACGAACACTTACAGGCACAGTGTGACATGTGCCCGCATGCCTACCGTCGTGCCTATATATATTATAAGCCATTACAATGTCATTTTAGCACAATCTGGCTTTTCAGTCAACATATATAGAAAAATTTATTATATTTTGTCATTTTGCACAAAATAAGCGTATGTAAAATAATGTTTTTATCAACAATCGTTATACAAAATTGCTAAACAGTTTAAACAAAATTCACAAAAATTTAACAATTTATGTGTCTGCTTATTGATAAATTCAGCATACTATACTTCAAAATTGTGTCAAGACTTGGAAAATGGTATTTTTTCACAATTTAAAATTTAAACTTTATTTATACTCTTAAAAAGGTTAGGAATTTTGTTGTTTTTTTATACATTATTGTTGATTTTTACATTGTTTTTAATCTTTTTCAGGTTTAGGATTTTGTTGGTTTCAACCTCTCGGGGCTTACCCTGTCTGGTCTTATCAATTTATTTAAATCCAATTAAGGTTAAATATTGATTTATCAACAAAAAAACTGTATAATAGGTACAGAGGGGGGTAGAAAATGTATGTATCGCAGACTTCGTGATTTAAGAGAGGACCACGACCTAACGCAAACGGAAATAGCCAAAATGCTTGGTATGTCCCAAACAGGCTATTCTAAATATGAAACCGGCGAAAATGACATTCCAACAGATGTCTTAATAAAATTAGCGAAATTTTACAACACTAGCATTGACTACCTATTAGGACAAACTGACAACAAGCGCAGGCATAAATAAAACCACAGTTTTCGAGGCTGTGGTTTTT
>JAGAJV010000130.1 GCA_017625915.1 Clostridia bacterium | reverse complement strand
TCGTGAGATGTAACACCCTTATGCTTATTTACAAGTATTACTCCGCATAGCTCGTTTGTTATATTCATTGTGCTCCTTCCACCGCAAGCGGTCCCCCTCCCTCAAAGATGGAGGCTGTAGTCGTGAGATGTAACACCCTTATGCTTATTTACAAGTATTACTCCGCATAGCTCTTTTTCCATAAGTTACTCCTATTAATGCGCTCTCTTTTTGCTGACTGCTGGCGGCTGGCGGCTAAATTATCCCTTCAAAAAGCTTAGTTACTGTGCTTAGCGCTTCCTCAGGACTTCCTGCTACAAGTGTTGCGCCTGCGGCACGGATATGTCCGCCACCGCCGATTTTGGCGCACGCCCTTGACACATCAGCCTCGCAATTTGACCTTGATGAAATTGAATATTTATTTTCGTCGTTTGTTGCTTGCTTTATGGATACTGCCACCGTAACGCCCTCAATGCTTCTAATTGAGTTTACTATATCGCCAATATCCTCATCGCTAATTCCGTTGTCCTCACGCATTTGCTTTGTAAACAGCACTATGGCTAGCTTACCGCCGCACAAAAGCTTAACATTTTTATAGGCAAGCTCCTGTCCCTTAATTTCGCCAAGAGTTTTAGTGTCGAAGATAAGGCGATTTATCTCGGCAAAATCAATTCCGTAGGATATAATTTCAGCGCCAAATTCCATTGTTCTTTTTGTGGTGTTGGAATACTTAAAGCATCCTGTATCCCCAGAAATTCCTGCATATACGCTTTCAAAAAAGTGCTTTGGAAGCTCACTTAATATATTTAATTCCCTTGCAAGCTCAAATATAATTTCCGAACAGGCTGAGCAAAGGTCCTCATAATAATCAGAAAAGCGTGTATTCATTGCGTGGTGGTCAATAGTTAAATCCACCCTGTCGCTAAGATAGGATAGCTCGCCTAATTGCGTAGGAGACGCAACATCGACTGCTATAATTCTTTCGTAATTATCCTCTTGGTAGTCAAGGTCTGCATTTTCCGTTATAAAGCATAGTCGAGTGGTTTTATCACAGCAAGCAACTCTAACCCTTGAGCCATAATGCTCTAAAATTGCTTTTAAGCCAAATGCACTGCCAAGTGTATCCGGATCGGGATTTCTATGGCACAAAATGAGAGTGTATTTGGGGATTTTAACCTCACCTTGTAGCTGACTTAAATCAATTTTCCTCATCGTCTGCATATTCGTCCTCGGCAGGTGTAATATCGAGGGTGCTTAGGATTTTTGAAATGTTAGCACCGTATTCGATTGAGCTATCGTATTCAAACATTAATTCAGGTGTAATTCTTAAATTAATGCGCTTAGCAAGCTCGCTTCTGAAAAAGCCTGTTGCGCTTTTAAGCGCCTTTAAAACCTCGCCCTTATCCTCGCCTAAAACTGAAAAATAAATTTTAGCAAATTTTAAGTCCTTTGTTACCTCAGCGCCTGTTATTGAAACTAAAGCGCCTGCAATTCTTGGGTCCTTTACATCTCTTAAAATCTGCGCCATTTCCTGCTTTACAGCATCATTTACTCTGTTTTGTCTGTATTTAGCCATTTTTGCTCCTTTTAAAAATATAAGTTTATTCACTTATATAGTATAGCATATATTTTAAAAATTTCAAATATTTTTTTCGAGGTGAGTTGAAATTGGTGCATAAACTATGATAGAATATTAAAAAACAGGTAACTAGGGGACAAAATGGATATTTTAGCAGTAGCTTTAAGCGGGCTTGCATTAATTGTAAGCATTATTATACTTATAACCGTAAAGGGCAAGGGAAATACTTCTCTTTCCGAAAAGGACATTGACAAAATAAGGGACACAGCATCAAGGGAAATAAAGAATGTAAGCACATATATTGAAAATCAAAACAAGCATTTTATTGAGCTTGTAAACGAAAAGCTTGAAAATCAATCAAAAATCACACAGGACAAGCTAAACAATATTGATAACAATGTCAGCAAGGCGCTTAGCGATATCAGGCGCGAAAACGGTGAGAAGCTAGGCGAAATTCAAAGGACTGTTGACGAAAGGCTGCAAAAAACACTTGACGAAAGATTAAAAACCTCCTTTGACAATGTGGTTGTGCAAATTGGCAATGTAAATAAGGCTATTGGCGAAATCAGAAGCATAGCTGACGATGTTGGCTCACTTAAAAATGTGCTTTCAAATGTTAAAACCAAGGGTATTGCAGGCGAGGTGATTTTAGGCAGTATTATTGGCGAGCTTTTAAGCCCTGACCAATATGAAACTAATTATCCTACAAAGGTCGGCTCCCGTGATGTGGTTGAGTTTGCTATTAAAATTCCAAGCGGAAATGAGCATATATATTTGCCTGTCGACTCTAAATTCCCACTTGAAGCATACAATAGATTAAAGGACGCTATTGATAAGGCTGACAAAGCGTTAATTGAGAGCGCAAGAAAGGATTTAGCAAGACAACTTAAAAATGAGGCAAAAGCAATTTCCACAAAATACATAGATGTACCAAACACCACAGATTTTGCTATTATGTTCTTGCCTATAGAAAGCCTTTATATAGAAGCTATTGAAATGGGGCTTTTTGAGGAATGTCAGAGAGAATTCAGAATAAATATTGCAGGACCAACAACGCTATCGGCTATTATAAATGCGCTGCGTCTTGGCTTTAACTCTCTTGAAATTCAAAAAAGAAGCAGTGAGGTATTTAAGCTGCTTGGCGCTGTTAAAACAGAATTTGAAAAATTTGCAGAGGCGCTTACAAAGGCTCAGCAAAAGGTTGACCAAGCAGGAAACGAGCTTGAAAGCCTTGTTGGCACCCGTACCCGTCAGATGCAGAAAAAGCTAAAGGAAATTGGCTCGCTTTCCTTAGAGGAAGCAAAAAATATAATTGATGGGGAATAGAATATGGTTGATATAATTTTAAGTATAGTTGAATACATAGGCGTTATTTCCTTTGCCATATCCGGCACAGTAATTGCCATAAAGAAGAAGGCCGACGCTGTAGGTGCTATATTCTTTGCGCTACTTACCTGCTTTGGCGGTGGAATGATAAGAGATATTGCTTTGGGAGTTGTTCCAAGAATTTTAACGGTAACAAGTAATTATTACCTAGCCCTTGTCTGTATTTTAGTGTCTATAATTTGCTTTGCCCTTGCATTTATTCCTAAAACCGCCAGCTTTATAACGAAGCACAGTCACGATTTTGCAATAGAATTCACCGATGCTATCGGTCTTAGCGTTTTTTGCGTTTTTGGCGTTGATGTGGCTATCGAGCTTGGGCATAGTAATCCCATTTTGCTTATTTTCTGTGGCTGTATCACAGGTGTTGGCGGTGGTATGCTCCGTGATATTTGCTCTGCCGAAATTCCGTTTATATTCAGAAAGCATATTTATTTAATTCCAACACTGTGCGGTGCAATTTTCTACACCTTAACATATAAGCATATTCACCATTTAGCATCACTGCTTATTGCAATCGGAATTATAATTGTTCTTCGTGTCCTTGCCATTAAATTCAAGTGGAATTTGCCTGTTCCAAGAGGCGAGGGCGAGGGCATTAAGGATACTGTTGTGGATAACGAGGATAAGGAAGCTGAGGCTTTAACATCTGACACGGAATGTAGGGTGTAGGGTGTAGGAATAAATATCCAATCGCATAGCAGGTGGTATTTCAGTTTCGGGCATAGCCCTAATACTACAGGCTACGCACAAGTGCGTCTTTTATTCGCCTGTCAGCCGTGCATTTGTTACGTACCCGCTCAAGCGGGAAAAGCGATAATCTATACAAAACAATCCCTCAGTCATTACTCCTTCCACCGCAAGCGGTCCCCCTCCCTCGAAGATGGAGGCTTTGACAGCTCCCTTTACACAAGGGAGTCTTTGACACAAGGTCATTCTTCGCTGAATTTTTATTTGCTTTCTGCTCATCGCCAATAGCCTTTTTTTGAACCACACGACTATCGCGTGGTTTTCGTTTTACAACAAAAAGCTCGCACAGGTGTGCAATATCATTAAGTTAAGCTATTATAGGCTTCCCCTTGAGGGGAGGCTCTGCCGAAAGGCGGTGGTGAGGTGTTTTCTGTTACTACACCTCATCCGTCAGCAAGCTGACACCTTCCCCTCCAAACAAAGGGGAAGGCTTTTTCTTATCTTAATGATATCGCACAGGTGTGCGAGCTTTTTTATTCTAAGTAGTTATTTCTAAATTCCTCTATGTAGCTTTGGTCGATGCCTAATGCGTTTTGGAAAAATGCTTCAACGCTTCCGTGGGACATAATTATTTCGTAGGCTTTATTTAAAAAGCCCTCAACCACACCGTTTACTGCGCCAACGGCATTTAAAATACCTTGGCTGACATTTCTTTCCTTGCCTAGCTCAATTGCACCGTCAATTGTAGCTTGGTAGCTTTGGTTGGTAATTAGGTAGTCCTCTAAAATATCCTCATATTTTGCGCCTAAAAGAAGTAAAATCAGCATTGTGCCAACGCCTACTCTATCCTTGCCTGCGCTACAGTGATACAATACTGCTCCGTCCTTATTTTCCTTTAAAATATCGAGGAAGTGTCGATAATTAGCAAGTGAAAATTCGTCGCTTACTAATGGAATATATAAATCTGCCAGCCACTGGGGCGCTGTTTCGCCTA
>JAGAJV010000129.1 GCA_017625915.1 Clostridia bacterium | reverse complement strand
TTCGCAAAGCTTAATTAAATTTGCTATTATAGCTTGCCAAAGGCGAATTTAGCTCTGTAAGAATTTAGCTGCCACAAGGCAATTTAGCTTGCGGAACGCAAATTTAGCTGATAACCGTTGCTACGCAACGATTATCAATGCAACACGGTCGTTTCCTGAATAGTCCTTAATGATTTCATAGTGCTTAATTTTGCCCTCATTTTGCTTTTGGGCTAAGAGAGTATCCATAATTTCACCTTGGTCGTAGCCAAATTCGATTAGCATTTTACCGTTTTTATTAAGATAGGAAAGCCCCTCGCCAATTAAAAAGCGAATTATATCAAGCCCATCCTCACCACCGTCAAGTGCCAAAATCGGCTCCCTTTTCACCTCGTCGGATAAATTTTTTATATCCTTAGTGGGTATATACGGTGGATTTGAAACTATCATATCAAACTTAGTGTTTGGTAAATCTCTTGTAATGTCACCCTGTAAAAATGTGCATTTTTTAGACACAGTGTTGGCAATTGCATTCTTTTTAGCCATATTTAAGGCGTCCTTAGAAATATCGCAAAGCAGCATCGAGGAAATGTCCTCTCGGTAAACAAGCATTGAAATGCCAATACAGCCACTTCCTGTGCATAAATCAGCCACACTCCCCCCTGCTTTTAGCTCTCGTATGGCGTTTTCCACAAGCACCTCTGTGTCCGGTCTTGGTATTAAGCAATGGGGAGAAACATAAAACTCTCTGCCCATAAAGTACCATTTGCCTATAATATGCTGAAGTGGGATATGCTCCCTTCTCTTTTCAAGAATAGGCAAAACCTTGCTATTTTCGTATTCTCTTTCCCTGTCGAAAATTATATTTGCCTTATTTACTCCAAACGAATAATTTAAAATAATTTCAGCCTCTGTGTCGCTGCTTTCTATTCCATAGCTATTTAATTTATCAACAATTTCTTGATATTTCATATTAATCTCCTAAAGTGGTTAGCCCTGTTATCTGTTCCCTAACAACATTGTACAATAAAAATAGCCAAAAGACAAGTCCTTTGGCTATTTTATGTTTAATGAATTGTGCGAACACATGAATTGCTTCGCATGAATTGCGACTTTGTCGCATTGGGTATTCTAAGTTTAATGCTTTTCCACATAAAGCTTAAATTTTTGCAGGTGGTCGATTTTTTTGATTACTCCCTGCCTATAATCGTCAACTATCCACATATAGGTTGAATACATTCCTATAACGCCACCGGTTATGTACATTATAATTTGCAGGCAGTTCCAAATAATTGTGGCAAAGTTGATTTCGCTAACTAATGTAACGCCAAAATATCCGAAGATTATTGCCATTATAATTCTTGTTAGCATATCGGTGGTGCTTCTTGCTTTTGTGTATTCTCCCTTGCTTTTACCAAAATCAAATGGGTTATTATAGTCCCCTCCATCAGAGGTTAAATCAGAGGCTAAAAGTCTTTTAATTTTCAAATTTACAGCCTGCTTATAAGCTTTTTTCCTTTGCCTGTGTCGCTTTTTTACCTCTTTTTGACCGCTGACCACTGACAGCTGACGACTTAATTCCTTGGCAATTCCGTTTTCGTCAAAGCATTCCTCGTATTTTAAGCCTGCCTTGGCAAGAATTTTTGCTCTTACCCTTTTTATTGCATTTTTGTTTTCATTCTCGCAATACTCATCAAGACGATCAATATAAGGCACGATTTCCTCAACTGCGCTTGAATGTAATGCAATAGTTGATACAGTTCTTTCGTCCTCCTCGCCTCGTCTTATGCCCATAGTGCGAAATGCGCCATTAATTAGGCTACCAACCACCAGGCTAAGGAAGCCTGTGCCTATAATTTCATAGACACTCTTCCCCGTTTTTGAGATTAAAACAAGGGAGCTTGCCACATAAATCAGTGATATTAAGACTACCGCATAATAACCTGCATTTTTGTATAGGTTTTCGCTAAATGCGTTTCTTTTCATTTTATACCCGTCCTATTCTTTTTACGATTGCGTCCTCAACGGCGCTAGCGGTTTCCTTAGCCTGTAATTTTCTTTTCTCTCTACTTATAATGGCTTGAATAACAAGGTCGCCAAGCTCACCTACAAGAGCTAAAAAGGATAACACCATTAAATCGCTTATAATCGGCTTTAAAAGGTAGGCTAGCACAGTTAAAAGGCTAAAAAGAAACACACCTGAGGGAATTTTTAGTTTTTTTAGTACCTTTAAAAGTAGCATAAAGGCAATAATTAAGCCTCCGGAAAATAGCTTTAATGCATCATAGCGAGTGCATATGTATCTATCCCTGTTTACAATAAAATATGTAAGCAAGGGAGAAATGCTGACCGCAAATGAGCATAAATATAAAATAAATATTTTAAATCGCTTCATTTTCTATTAGCTCCCTGTTTTCATTGGCAAGCAGTACAATTTCCCTCGCCTTACCTGATTTTACAAGCTCATAGCTCTCCGAAAAGCCAAGGCTTGCAATTTCAGATAAATTTGCAACCTCAGAGGCAAGCAGTGCGCTTCCCTTATTTAGCTCCTTAATTTGCATATCCAGCTGGGGAACACAAGAAACCAGCGTCTTAATTTCCTCATATTTTTTCTTAATTTCCTCAAGCTCCCTTTTGCTATTTTCCTTAATTTTGACTTGCTCCTTATCAAAGGTAGCCTTGCTTTCCTTTAGTCCCTTTAATGCGTTAAATACCCCCTTGAGTGTGCCTAAAAGGGCAATTATAGAGGTTGCAACGCCCATTAAAATTGGCACGATTTTTTCCTCAACATAAGTCCTTATTTCCTCGCCTTTGTCGTTCTGCTCAATTTCCTCTGCTGAGATAACAGGAGCAAAGCTAAGGGTGAAAGCAAGAATAAGTAAAAATATTAATAATCTTTTCATTTTTTCTCCTTATATGTAATTGTAATTTCGTCGTCCTCGGTTAAATAGCCCTCGTAATGTGTCGCTAAAGGCTCATATCCGTCAATTTCCGGGGCTATAACGGTATAACGGCTTCCCTCTCTTATGCTATATGTATTACTGTCCTTAAGGCTTCTTTTGTCCTCGCTTTTATAATGCACAGTAAGGGATAGCTTGTCCTCGTTTTCATAGGAATAATAGGTTGCCTCAATACTGTAAGCCCCCTCTGCCTCTAAAACAGCAGCTTGCCTGTATGGAGTGATTAGCTTAAATAATTCTCTCGCAGTATCCGTTACATTCTCGCTATCGGGATAATTCTTTACATACGCAATTTGAACCTCGCCTGTTTTTAATAAAGCTACTAAATCAACCGTAGGATTATAAAACCAAGCCTTATTATCTATTATTTCGACTATGTCCTCAAAAGCTGTATAGTTGCCGTCATAAACCGAAAAATGCGTACAGTAGTATTTTGTTTCCGGCGCTTTTTCGCTTGGCAAATCAACAATATAGGCTTTATTATTATTTCCGTCGGTTTCTTCATAAATGCTTTCATAACCGGTAAATGTGTATAGCTCAATTGCAGAATGCTTTGTTACTGTTTTATTTACTAAGTCAACAGTTAATTTATCCTTGTAGTCGTCTATTCCACATAGCTGAAGGCCCACACTAACCGTTTGTGGCTGAACATATGGCTCAAATGGCGGCAAATTATCTACGGTGTACTCACCCTCAAGAAGCATAATTTGCATAACTGTTTTATTTTTACCCTGCTCCAGCGCCGAAGAGCCCGTGCCATATATCCATACACCTCTTAAGCTATCAACTTCTTCTTGGGTCAAAGAAAAGGTTACTGTATGTTTGCCTAATGTATAATCGGTAAGAGCAACTAAGTGTGCGCTAGAGCTGCGAAAAACTATACTTCCAGCCGAATCAGAATTACGAGATATAACATTATTGCAAAGAGTATATGTTACATTTGGCTTTATTACAGCTTTTAAATGCTTTACCAAAAAGTTATTCGAAGAAAACGAATTAAAATATTCGTTTACTTCATAACCAACATCCGCTTTTTTGATATTTGAACTTTCAAGCATAAGCTCTTCATTGAATAAATTATA
>JAGAJV010000128.1 GCA_017625915.1 Clostridia bacterium | reverse complement strand
TTTACATAAATTATATTGCTCATATTAGCAAACCTTTCATTTGCTACCTCGCTTGGTGCTATATCCATAGCTACAATTGCGTAGCCCTCTTTATTAAACTTTTCAACTGTTGCGTAGCCGATACCACCAACAGCACCTGTAATAATAGCTGTTTTTTTCATAAAATTATCCTTTCATACAATATATTTTAGCTAAATTAACACCTCGTGTTAGCTAAATTGACTTCGTCAGCGAAATTATCAAGCAAGCTTGATAGCTAAATTAAATTCGCATTTTAGCTCGGCTCGCCGAATTTAGCTCCGTTAGGAATTTAGCTTGCAAAGCAAATTTAGCTCGCATAGCGAATTTAGCTGCATCACTTTCCAAGCACGAAGTGCTTATATAGTGATGCATATACCTCACCGTCACGAATTACACAGCCCGGAGTTCCGCCCGGCTTACGCATAATCTCTGTACACTTTGAACAGCAAATGCAAAGCTTTTTAGGGTCTAGATTGTTGCCTGATGTAATAGCATTTGCGCAATCAGGATATGCAAGAGTTTCTCTGCCATAGCCTGCAAAATCAAATTTGCCCTCATTTATATAGCCTGCGCAAACATTAGCGCTCTCGCTGCCAAGGAACGAAATACCGGAGGAAATAACAGGAACATTAATTTCCTTTTTAACCTCGGAAATACCCTCAAGCATTCTATGTACACCGTACATTGGATGCTCCGGTGCTTCATAGCCACCCTTAGAATATGGACGGTTTACATGTGGGTTAAAGTATGGATTACCCATTGTAAAGTCAAGTAGATCAATACCGTTAGCCTCAAGAATTTTAGCAAGCCTTTTAGCTTCTGTAAGGTTAGGAGTAATGCCACAGCCCTCGTCTACGCCAAAGCCATACGGATATTCAAAGCCATCGTAAATATTAAGACGGGATGTGATAATAAAGTCCTTGCCTGTAAGTATCTTAGCGTCCTTTACTGCCTCTGAAAGCAATCTTGTACGGTTTTCAAAGCTTCCACCGTATTTGCCCTCACGGTTATATGCAGATAAAAGCTCGCTTAAAAGGTATCTGTGACAGCTCTTAATGTCAGCACCGTCAAAGCCAAGCTTTTTAGCCTCGCCAGCTCCCCAAACAAGAGCTTCCTTTAAGCTATCAAGATAATCGTCAGTTACAATTCTTGACTTGTCAATAGGATTGTCCTTTTCAAAAATAGGATTGTTATAAGCGATAAGCGGAGCAGGAGTGCCCTCAGGCTTAGAATATCTGCCCGAATGAGTTAACTGTACAATTACAAGTGGCTCAAAGCCGTTAGCCTTTACACATTCTTCCTTAATATCGTTTACAATTCTTGCAAAATCATCTCTTGTTTTATCGGTTAAGTACATTTGACGGGGATTTGCACGGCCCTCACCCTTTACAGCGGTAGCCTCAAACCAAATTATACCGGCTCCCCCTCTTGCAAAGCGCGTATATCTTCTTTTTGTAAGCTCGTCGGGAGCTCCGTCATATGTACCGTCACAGCCCTCCATAGCTTGATATACAATTCTATTGTGGGCTACCTTAGGACCAACCTTAATTTCCTTGGCAAGACAGGAAATATCCTCAGAATATGGGAATTTAACCTGCGCCTCATCACACAATTTCAAAAATGCTTCCTTATTACTTGGAACATTATAAGCCATAATTAACCTCCAATGCTTATATTATACATAGTTATACTATCATAATATAAAAAAATTGTCAAGCAAATTAGGCAATTTTACTTGACAAATCAGGGTTTTTGTGCCACAATAGTTGTAGCAAATTATTGTACCTGTGGAGGTAAGTGCTATGAAAGCAATTTTTTTGTTAAATAATAAAGCAAATGTCGATTATGTTTATTCTAAGGAGTCGCAGGAGAGATTAAAGAAGCTTATCGGCATTGATATGAACGATATTTACTGTCAAGAGGATTTAGAAGCTAATCCGGAAAAATTTAAGGATGTAGAATATATCTTTTCTACCTGGTCAATGCCCGGTGGAGATGAGCCAAAGGACGATTTTGGCAGATTTATGCCTAAGGCAAAGGCGCTATTTTATGCCGCAGGCTCAGTAAGATATTTTGCAGAAAGCTACTTTAAAAGAAATGTTAGAATTTTCAGCGCTTATGCTGCAAACGCGATCCCCGTTGCAGAATATACAGTAGGTCAAATTTTACTTGCAAATAAGGGCTTTTATCAGTCCTCAATTTTAGCAAAAGCAGGCGATTACCAAAAGGCTCACGAGGTATCCCTTGCTCACTGCGGTAACTATAATGCTAAGGTCGGTATTATCGGCGCAGGTATGATAGGCAGAAGGGTAATTGAGCTTTTAAAGCCATACAAGCTTGATATTTATGCTTACGATATTTTTATGAGC
>JAGAJV010000127.1 GCA_017625915.1 Clostridia bacterium | reverse complement strand
TATAAAACAGTATATAATGCTTAATAGCCGGGACTTTTCAATTTTCAATGTTGGAAGATTTTACAGGTGTGGGACGTGGGAAACTACAAGTAGTTTTCCATCTTTCCACGCCATAAAGAAAGGAAGAAAGAAAATGTATTGCACTATATATAACGACGGTAGCAATTATGTGGCTTTTGAAAATCAAAAGTACACTACAAAAAAGAAAAAACAAAATAAAGCCAATCTAAAAGTTGAAAATGATGAAGCTGAACAGTTATTTGAGGAGCTTTATTTACAAGCTGTAAAAAAAGGTTTATCATATAAGAAGCAACAGGAATATGTTCGTACAGAATTATTAAAGACGGTGCATATTGTTGATGTTGCAGAAAAGATAATCGAAGATGGTTTCAAAAGAAAAATGGCGAATATAGCTGCACGAAAAAAGTTATTTCGCAGAAAAGCATACCTAAATAAATGGAATTACTTTGTAACATTCACATTCGATGATGAAAAGCACACTGACGAGAGCTTTAAAAAGAGCTTGCGAAAGTGTCTGAGCAATTTAAGCTCTCGTAAAGGTTGGAAAGTGATGGGTATTTGGGAATATGGCGAAGAAAATGAAAGATTACATTTTCATGCACTGTTATATGTGCCTGAGGGTCAAATGGTTGGTAGTCTTTACGAAAAGAAAGATTATTCCAAGCGTAAGCATAAGATGATTACTACCCATCCATGTACTTTTTTTGAGAAAAGGTTTGGTAGGTGTGATTTTGAAGCAATCAATTCAGTAGCTCTTAAAAAAGGTAAATACCTTGATTACATATTAAAGTACATAACAAAGACCGATGAAAAGATAGTATATAGCCGTGGCATTCTTAGTTGTTTTAAAGATGAGATAAGCGAAGATGAGATTTGTGCAGAATTTGAAAATTTTGTTAAGAAATTTGTATTGTTTGATGATATATATGATGAAAATAATAGCCGAGTTTTGAAAAGCTTTGATTTTGGATATGATATTGATGAGATTACAGGTGAGATAAGAACAGAATAACCATACCAAAATTGAATATTTTTTGAAACGGGCAGTAATGGTCGTTTTTTCTGCGTACAAGAAAACTTGTAAAACTAACTAATTTTAAAGAAAAAACGGCAAAAATCAAGCGATTTAGCGATTTTGCCGTTTTTTAAAATTGTAATTTTACTTGAAAAACACGATTTTTATGTTGTGTTATGTGTCGCCACCTCGAACACGCACGCTTGCGTGCGTGCTCGTATTATTCGAGGTGGCGTCTAATGCTCATTTGACATTATAAGGGGGAAGAAATATGAATAATAAAAGAATGACATACACAGATAGATTAAAGTTGGAAACAATGTATAATGCTAATATGCCTGTTAAGGTGATTGCAAATAAATTAGGGTTTTCTTTTCAAGCAATCTATTATGAATTAAAAAAAGGCTTTTATATGCACAGAAATAGTGATTGGACAGAAACAAAAAGGTATAGCTGCGATAAGGCGCAGGAAAAAACGGAGTATGAACAAAGTTCTAAAGGAGCTTCAATTAAGTTAGCAAATGATTATGAATTTGTTAAATTTTTCGAGGATATGATAAAACAAAAATATAGTCCAAATGCAATATTAGGTTACATAAAATTGCACAATTTAGAGTTTAAGACAAATGTTTGTCGTGCTACTCTCTATTCTTACATTGACAAAGGCTTGTTTTTGAATGTTACAAATAAAGATTTGTTGCGTAAAGGCAAAAAGAAAAAGAAATATAGAAAAGTAAGAGCAAAGAAAGCACCTGCAGGCACATCTATTGAGAAAAGACCAAAGTACATCGAAGAACGCAAAGAATTTGGGCATTGGGAACTTGACACTGTTGTGGGCAAACGCAAAAAAGGTGAGGTATTATTTGTTCTTACCGAAAGAATGACACGATATGAAATCATTTATAAAGCAAAAGATAAAACGGCTCATTCTTTAGTGTTTTTCTTAAACAAATTAGAAAGAAAATATAAAAAGTTTTTCCCACAAATTTTTAAAACAATTACTGTTGATAATGGCAGTGAATTTGCATATTGTGATGAAATGGAAAATTCATCAATTTACAAAAACAAAAAACGCACTCAATTTTATTACTGCCATCCATATAGTTCTTATGAACGAGGTAGTAATGAAAATCAAAATGCGTTTATTCGTAGGTTTTTACCTAAAGGCACAGAATTTGAGCCAATTTCTCAAAAAAGAATTGATGATATTGCAAATTTTATAAATACATATCCAAGAGAATTATTGAATTTTAACAATTCTGAAAATCTTTTTTTGTGCGAATTGCACAAACTTGATTTTTTTACTGAAAAAATTCAAAAAATCACTTGACATTTACAAGATTATTGAAATATTTTTTGTCTTGTGGTTTAGTATAGTTAAAAATATATATTTTATGCAGTTTTTTGCTTCAATAATTAAACACCCTCCCTAAAATAATTTTAGGGAAGGCGTTTTTTTGCGTATTTGTGTAAATGTTTAAATTTATTTTTTCTCTTTTCTTCTTTTATCGTTGATAATTTCAAGAGCTTTTTCGTCAATTAAGGAAATGTTTTCTTCCTTGGCGATATTTACCATTTGAGTAAGGGCTGCTTTTAAGAATACTCTTGGTATTTTTGTTAGCTTTGCACAGGCTTCCTCGGTGAATTTTACATTTGTGTCTATTCTTTCGGCTGCATAGATTACCGATTTTACATCGCCATTATTTTTTTCCGGAATTTTTTCGCTAATTGGCTTTTTGAATTTTGTGTACCAGAAATTTGTGCTATCCCTGTATCCGTAATCAACAGGCACATTTGGAAAATTATTATTTTTAACACCATTTACTATAGATGCGTGATACTTTTCCTTCATTAGAATTTTGTCAATTTTCAGAATAAAATGAGCTCCAAATTTGCTTGTAATTCCGTTAAAGCTTCTATATGGCGGCTCATAGCCCTCAAGCTGTCCTGCCTTATCCTCATACGCATTTTCCAAGCTGTCGTCCCATGTACATTCAAATACCTGATAGCTTTCCTTCACGATTTGAGGTCTATCCTTACCTAGCTCACTATCAATCAATGTAAAGATACAATTTTTCATTTTTTCTTCGGTTGTTTCGCCCGGGAAGCCAAGTCTTACAGCTTCCTTAAAATATTTCTTTTCGTCAGTTATGAAATTTAGTGTGCATTTTTTTGTTCTTAGTAGGTTTTGTGCTGTATTAGAGCTGTTTCTGCACTCTAAAATCATTGCATAATAATCCTTACCCGCAATATAATATGGGAAGCAAAGCGAATATGCACCTAAGTTGGTTTGTCCGTTTTCACTTACTGTGCCAATTAAAATTGTTGGCATTGGATAAAATGCTGATGTTTGGTAGAAATTATCTACTATTCTCAGCTCCTTTAGTTCGTCCTTCATAATAAACCGCCTTTATATTAATTATTTTTTAACATTTTATGTATTTGCTGCCATACTAAATCGGGATAGGAGCGATGTGGTCCTTCACCTATTACCATAGCACAGTTATTTTCTGCGTTTTTAGCCTTGTAAATTCTTTTAATTTCTGCGTATGCTTTTTTAGCACCATTAAGTGGAAACCACCTGTCCTCAGTTGCGCTTTCAACTATTAGCTTTTTAGGTGCTATTAGCACGGCAAGGTCGCCCATATCGAAGTATTTTGCAATACTCGGAATATAGTTACAAACACAATGCTCTTTATTTATAATTGAGTCCTTAAAGGTGCATACTGCAACACCTGGTACATATATACTAAAATCGTCAAGTAAGCAAGCAGAATAAAAGGTTGCAGTGCCACCACCGGATTCTCCTATTAAAACGGAATTGTCCATTGTTATTATGCTTTCAAAATGATTTTTAACTGCTTTTACTACCTGCTTTACATCCCAAACGCGCTCGCCTACAAGTGTGCGCCCCATCAGATTTGCTTGCATGGCTATATAGCCACAATTTGTGCCACCTGCTTTTTCTCTGCCTGTATTATCGCCAAAGGCTCTTTGCTCGATTGCTAGTCCTATATATCCATTATTTATGGCTTGAACGCAAAAATCAGAGTGTTGCTCTGCCAAATATACCTCGTCGTAATCGTATTTATATAAGCCTAAGCTTATGTGTGCTCCGCTTACATGTCCTTGAAGTCCTACGCAAAGCGGGAGCTTACATCCAATTTCGTTTGGCATAAGAAGGTGGCAATTTGCATAGTAGCCCACCTCTGTTTGCACGACAAAATGGATATGCTTATTTCCGTTTATTTGGTCCTCCTCTATTATTTGCAAATTAGGCTCACATTCCTTAAAGGAGTCCCAGCCTAGAAGCTCCTTTAGCTTGCTTTCGCATTTTTTCTTATGGTCGTTTATATCTGAAATTTCGTCCCAACTAAGCTGGGGTGTAATTTCATTAAATAGATTTTTATGTAGCTCTACTGGTGAAAATTTTTCCATAATAACCTCTAAAATAATATATTTACATTGTAGCACATAAAAGCTGAAATAACAAGTTGAATTGTTTACTTTTTTATGATAAAATTATGGTGTAGTATGTAGCGGGTAGGATATAGGAATATGCGTGAAATTGAAATTAAAAAGGGTAAAGTAAGCGTTAATTCGTTATTAAGATTTGGTTTTGAAAAATGTAATGAAAATTATATTTATTCCTGTAATATTATTGATAATCAAATGAGGCTTACATTTCTTATAGCTGAGAACGGTACGCTTTTTAGCCGGCTAGTTGACGAATTTGACGAGGAATACACCTTACATTTAAATGAGGGTGCTTCCGGTGAGTTTGTTGGTCGGGTTAAGTATGAATATGAAAGCAAGCTTAATGAGGTGTTGGACGGGATTATTGAATACAATTGCTACAAAAGCAAGGAAGCAAACGAAATAATTGAATATATACGCTTAAAATACAACAGTGAGCTTGAATTTTTATGGAATGATGACAATGCTATTGCAAGGAGAACGGACAATAAAAAGTGGTATATTGTTTTTATGACTATACCTAAAAGTAAGCTTGGATTAAAGTCAAATGATAGGGTTGAGGTTATAAATTTAAGGCTTACAGAGAAAAATGTTGCAGGATGTGTGGATAATATGCACTTTTTCCCTGCTTATCATATGAACAAAAGGTATTGGATAACTGTAATGCTTGATAGTGAAATTGATACAGGTGAAATTTTAAAATTAGTAGACGAAAGCTATAATTTAGTTAGCAACAAAAGAAAGAGCTAAAGCAAAATATATATTTTCTACACCTCATCCGTCTGCAAAGCAGACACCTTCCCCTCCAAGCAAAGGGGAAGGCTAATTAAAAGCACTAACCGTTTTGGTTAGTGCTTTATTATTAATGATTACAACGGCGGAAGATATTGCAGATGCTACAGGAATTACATTCTCTTCCGTGATAGCTTCTTCTTTCGCTTCTGTCATTATCGTAGTAATTATTGTTTCTATAGCCGTATCTTTGGCATGTGTCTCTATATGGGCACTGGCAATCGTTTTGACTATACTCGTTACAATCTGAATGGTTTGAATATCTGTTCATATTATTTCCTTAATTTACTTTATTAGAGGCAAGCCTCTAATATAATGATATGCAAATTAGGATTTTTGGTTATTTTTAGGACAATCGGAAAGCCCTAAAATGTAGTCAGCACTTACATTGTAAAGCTCGCAAAGCTTTATTAAATGATGAATGGGTAACTCATTTGCTCCTCTCTCGTATCTGGCGTACATTGTTTGCGATGTACCTAATATATCAGCTATTTCCTGTTGAGTTTTTTCGCTATCCTCACGAAGATCTCGAATACGCCTAATGTATTTCATTAATAGACCTCCTTATATCTGTATAATTTATTATACCAAGTAAATAAATTTACTATTGACTTTAGTAAAAATCTTTACTATAATATATACATCAAGATATTTAAGGAGGGATAAAATGAAAAAATTTTTCTTGATTTCGCTTGTGCTTCTTATAGCTATATTTTGTGTAGCCTGCGGTGGAAATTCAAATGATACAAATACCGATGCAAATAAGGACACAAGCACAGACACAACTGTTACACCTAAAAAATATGTTATTACTTGGATGGACGAAAATGGTAATAAGCTTACTTCAAACGAAATAATTGACGGTGAAACACCTAATTACAATTATGAAAAGAAAGACACTGCTGAATGGGATTACACAGTTGAGGGCTGGAGCAATTCAGTTGGTGGAGATGTATTATCAAGCATACCTTCTGCAACAGAAAATGCTACATATTATGCAGTTGTTACTAAGGTAAAGCAAAAATACACTGTAACCTTTAATTCAAACGGTGGAAGCACAGTTGAAAGCCAAACAGTTGAATATGGCGCTTTAGCAACATTGCCTGAGGAACCAACATATGATGGTTATAGATTTATGGGCTGGTGCACTGATTTAGATGGCAATAATTCTGTTGATTTTAATTCTGCTATAACAGGAAGCACTGAATATTTTGCAATTTGGAACGCAGTTGTTGATGTAAAGGCATTACTTAATGCTTTACTTAGCGGATACGATTTAAGCCCCTATAACTATATTCCTGAAAGCATGAGACCTGATTTTAGTGTTAATTTAGTTAAGAATGGCGATATTATAAGCGACTATTCAAATGGTTTTACAAATATTTCAGATATTACATATGGCTTCGGTGAGCAATATCATATGGTGCTTGATAACTTAGAGCAGACAAAATTGTTCTACAATGTTTTAACCGTTGTAGAGGGACTTTCTGCTTCTTCAATTTCTGCATTTAACAACTATTTTGACAAAAATCCTGCGGACACTGCACATCATTCCTTTGAAAACGGTATTTATAATATAACTATTGATTTTGACGGAAAGACAATTTCATATATTCTTGATTATACAGCAGAGCTGCCTGTGGTTGGTGAACAGACTGTTCAAATCGCTTTGACTATGGATATTGAAACAAGTGAAAGAGTTGTTAGAATTCAATTAGGCGATGCTAATGCTCTTACATATAAAATTACTGAAAACTCATATGAGTTTGCTATCAAATATTTAGGTGTAAGACGCGCTATGTTTACAATCGAAAGAGATGATAATGGAAATGTTAGCGGTAGCATTTATGAATTTTTGACCGTTTCCTCTGCAGAGGTTGCAAGCTGTGCTGAATTCTATATTACTGAGGACTATGTTTCGGTAATTGGTAATAAAGCAAGTGGTATGCTTGGCTTTACAGGTTATATAAATGAGCTTTACGATGTAAATACAGGAGCTCTTTTAGGCTATGAGGTACAAGAAACACTTTCCGCGCTTACTTATGATACATTATGGTTTAACTTAAAGGATATTGACGGTATCAACTCTATTAAATATCAGCCAGCAGAGGGCAAGGAAGCTGCAAAAGTATTTATTAATGGTTCTTCAACTCAGTGGCAAGCTA
>JAGAJV010000126.1 GCA_017625915.1 Clostridia bacterium | reverse complement strand
GACTCTGTGTTTGTAAATGCGATAATATCACCGATTTGGATAGCTTGTCTTTTATCATCATTCAGGCGCATTTCGATGTCCTTGTAGCCACCTTTTATTGCATCAAACGGCTCTGGCTTTAAGCTCATATAATGTACTTTATATTCCATAAAACACCTCTATTTATATAATTGGTCTGCGTATTCGTAATAATATTCCTGCACGGTTTCGTCCATATATTCAAAGGCTTTTTCCTGTAGCTCGTCGGGAATACCATAGTATGCCTCGGCAATTGCGCCTGCCATAACACCGATTGTATCTCCGTCACCACCTAAGGACACTGCGTTTCTTATAGCATCTTCAAAGCTTTCCGACTCTAAGAAGTATACAATTGCATGAGGCACACTGCCAAGACAGGTAACATCAAAGGAATAAAAGGGTCGAATATAATCAAGTGTAAAATCAAGATTATAAAAATTCTTGCTTATATATTCTCTAATTTCGTCCTTGCTTTTTCCTGTACGCGCTAAAAATGTTGCTGATGCGATTGCTTGTGCGCCACTTATTCCGTCCATTGAGTTGTGCGTTACCTCGGCGCTCCATTTTGCAAGTCTTTCCACCTCTTCAAGTGTATTTCCTGCATACGCAACAGGGGACACTCTCATTCCCGAGCCATTACCAAAGCTTTTGTAGGGACCTTCTCTATCGTCAAAAAGCCAATTATAAAATCGTCCACCATAGCCTGCGTCTCTATATTGCCTGCCAATAAGGCGCATATAATATGCTACCTTTTCCTTAAAATCGTCCTCATCGTATAGGCTTGCATTTACACAGGCGCAGCCTACTGCTATTGTCATTAGTCTATCGTCTGTAAGTCTATTACTATTTGTAAGCAGTGGAAAATCCTTTGTTTTACTTGAGTTAAATTCATATGGTGAGCCAATAATATCGCCTAAAATTGCGCCTAGCATTTTTTCTCCTGTTCCCCTACGATTGCGTAAAGCTCGTCAAGGGTTTGCTTTTCGTCGTAGGTTATATATCTTATATGAAGTGTGTCACCATCTAATAGTGCTTTGCCGCCGTACTGGTCAACCTCGTTTTCTCTTTTTTCGTCCTTTTTAACCGCTAATACAAGCAAATTTGATGGCCAGAATATATCTCGTATTTGCTTGCCTACTGCAAAGGCGTTTTTCTTTATTGTTACAAAGGTATCAACGGTTTTTGATTTTCTAACACCATTAATCTCGTGTATTCTATGCTCTATTACTGAGTCGTTTATTGACTCAGCTCTGAACATTTCTGTTATAACAAACGCAACCGCAGACACTATAACTACATATATTATGTTTTCATAGCAGGACAACGCTTCAACTGCAAACAATATGGCAGTTAAGGGTGTTTTCATCATTGAAGAAATGCAGGCTGTTATGCCTAATACTAAAATGATGGTGTAATAGCTACTGTCAAGTCCTAGAAATATTAGCGATTTGGCTAGTATTGATGAAAGTACTGCGCCGAGTGCCATTATTGGCAAAAACAGACCGCCTGTTACACTGTTTGAGCTTGCAAATAATGTTAATGTCGAACGCACAAGCAATATTAAAATTAGGGAATATATTGCTATTTTATTATCTGTGAGCAGTTTCTCTATAAGGTGATGTCCTGTAGAAATATATTCTAGGGAAATCACTCCAAAAATAAGCGTTAATGCAAATACTACAAATATTTTATATGCGTGCGGTATTTTCTTAAGTAGCTTATTAAATAATGTATATATTGCACGGTAATAGTATAGAAATAGCACGGCAAACAAGCCAACGATTATGCCGATCACAAGTGGTAGCCATATATTTTTAACTTGTAGGCTTGGTAATACTAGCTTTGGAAATAGGTTTATGCTAACGCCGAATATTGGGGCTATTAGCTCTGAGGTAATGCGTGAAAACATTACAGACACAGAGGCTACAATTATTATCATTGGGGAAATACGCTGATGTGCCTCCTCAATGGCAAACATAATTCCGGAAACGGGCGCACCTGTGGCTACAGAAAAGCCTGCACAGGCTCCTCCTGTCATCGAATATCTGTCCCAAGCCTTATGCTTTTTTGCTAATGCAAATACGCTTCCTCGGCCTATAGCAGTACCAATTTGCACCGCCGGTCCTTCATTTCCTAGTGGAACACCGATTAAAAAGCTTGTAAGCGACATAAGGAAGGTTCCTATTAAGGTTCTTAGCCATTTAAAGGTGATTATTCCGCGCAAAATGCCTATTGATGTAGGTATTCCACCACCACGAATATTGGGTAGCTTTTTATAGATATATGCAAATAAAAAGGCTATTCCAAAGGACACTATTATAGCTATTGGTAATAGATACAAGTGATTGCTTACATATGTATATCCAAGCGTGCTCCATTCGATTATATACTTTGCAATAAGCTTATATAATGTTACAATAATTGATGTTAAAATTCCTGTTATTGAACCAAAAATAAGAGCAGGGAATATCAAATTTAAAAAGAAATTCTTATAGACGCTAAATTTTTTCATATTTTCTCCACCAAATAATATACACTAATATTTTATCATATTATACATATAAAATCAATAAAAACCCACATTCAGGATGTGAGTTTTATTAGTATATTTTTGATAGCGCTTCGCTAATTGAAGCTAGGTGCACTTACATCGTTATTTGCAAATGCGTTTGGCCCAGGATTTGACATAGAAAAATACATTTTTGCTGCCTTAGTTGTGCCAAAATCTCTGTTTGAGCCTGTTTCCTGCACCTTATTGAAGGCATCACGGAACATTTGATTGTGAGCTTCCTCGCGGTTCAAAAGAAAATCTATTGTTTCTCTTACCTTTTTATCCTGAATTTGACGGTATAAATATTCATAAACAACCTTAGCTCTTTGCTCGGATGCAATATTGCTAAGCAGGTCAGCACATAAATCGCCTGTTACTGTAACATAGTCGGCAGTCCAGGAGTATCCTGATGCGTTGATAAGCCCCAGATTAAGACCTAATAATACATGAGTTTGAATTTCGCCCGCACTAACCTTTGATGCATCAACATTGTGACCGTTTAGAAGGTTTATAGTTTGTGCTACCATTTCCATATGTCCTAGTTCTTCTGCTGCTATATCTAGAAATAAATCCTTAATTTCAGGGTCCTTAATTCTAAAGCTTTGGGACATATATTGCATTGCTGCCTTTAATTCTCCATTACCGCCTCCTAGCTGCTCCTGTAAAAGCGCTGCATACTGTGGATTTGGCTTTTCTATCCCTACAGGATGAAATAACATTTTTTCGTGCTTAAACATAATTCCTCCAATAATATTTTTTATTATTTTTTCCGTTTATTATGTTTTTATACAAGCTTAATTATTTTCCATTCGTTTATTAAATCATTTAGTGAACACATAGCATTTGCAGGTGATGTGGATGGCAAGCAGATCACTTCTCTATTTATATGATTTTTTATATATTTGTTGTAATATTTTTCAGCAGTCTTACCATTTACTATTATTTTTTCGATGTTAGCTGTGTTTAAAATGATAGTTAAATCGTTAGCTACCACATTTTTAATCGAGCTATCGCTACTACCATTAATATCACAAGAGGCAATAACATCCCACACTGCTATATGGTTTTTAAGCAAAAGTTGCTTTTTTTCTTCGATAGTATTGGGGAGTTCGGTATTGAAAATTTGCGAAATAACTTTCCAAAAACGGTTTTGAGGGTGTCCATAAAAGAACATTTGCTCTCTTGATTTTACTGACGGAAAGCTACCTAATATTAGAATTTTCGAGTTTTGGTCATATACCGGTTTTATTGGATGTCTGGTCATTTTGTTTCACCTCTATATTTATTATAATACAAAAGATAAAGCAAAAGCAATAAATTTAATAATAATTTAAATATATTGAATAGAACTAACAATAATTGATTAACAGTCAGGCTAACATTCTAAAACATGGTCGTCCTGTGTCCCTCGACCGGCTCGGTTCGGGGACTCCCTATTTTAGTTGGCTTACATCTAAAAACCATACTTAATGGTTTTTAAATAACGCCTACCAACTGAGTTAGCTCATTTTTGAGAGCATCTGACTAATAGTCAAGTATTGTTGGTGTGAACCACTATAGGAAAGCAAAACAAAAACACCAGACACAGGCAATATCATTAAGATAAGAAACAAACCGAGTTCAGAAATGAGCCCGGTTTTGTTCTTGCAAAAAAAAGAAAAAAATTTCAAAAAAAGACTTGACAAATGAGATAAAATGTGCGGTCGCCCCTATCAACGAGAAACGAAGT
>JAGAJV010000125.1 GCA_017625915.1 Clostridia bacterium | reverse complement strand
TCATTTCTGCATTTTTCCATTCTTGTGCAGAACGCTTTTTGTACTTTTCTAAATATTCGGGTTTCTTCTGCTTTTGGTTATACTCATAGAATATTGGTGCAGATGCGCTTACCTGTAAGGTTTTGGCTTTGTTTTTACTTTCGACGGACAGGGGACGGTTCAAAACCGCTGAAAAAGTAGATCTTATTTTAACTTTTTCGTCAAAATATACAATTCAGTATTGGAAAATCCGCTTAAACTACTCATATACTCATTTGAAATTGTGCACCTTGTATACTCAAGAAAATTTTCACTGACTTTTTCAGTGGTTTCGGACGGTTCTATGTCTCCTCTAGCGGGATACAGGGGAACGGTGGTGTGTCTTGACTTTCTCAACGATAAAATTCTGTTAAATAATTCTACCCTTGCGTAGCAGTACGCAAGGGCATTTTATTTAAAAAAAGAATATTATCTAAATTTTTTTCAAAAAACTCTTGCAAAGAGAATAAAACTATGGTAAAATGATTAGCACACGCCGGTGTGATGGAATTGGCAGACGTGTCGGACTCAAAATCCGATGGTAGCGATACCGTATCGGTTCGACCCCGATCACCGGCACCAAAAAACGCACTCTTAAAAAGAGTGCGTTTTTATTAAATTAGGAGGATGCTATAATGGATTTTTCTTTAATAAGCGCACACGCACTTGCGTATTTAGGTGATTCTGTCCTTGAATGTCTAATTCGTGAAAGACTTATTTTAAAGGGCTATGAAAAGGCAGGGAAGCTAAATAGCGAAGCGTTAAACTATGTAACTGCCGTAAATCAAGCAAAGGCATATGCAAATATCGAAAGCATCCTTACCGAAAAGGAAAGCGATATATTTCGTCGTGGAAAAAATTCCTCACACCTAAATATCCCTAAAAGCGCATCTCCAAAGGAATATAAAACTGCCACAGGCTTTGAAGCAATTTTCGGTTACCTAAAGCTTTGCAAAAGCGAGGAGCGAATTTTAGAGCTATTTAACCTAGCTTATCCAGAATTAAATAACATTTAAAGCAAGTCAAGCCGACTTGCTTTTTTGTTGACCCTGTGTCGCGATTTCATTCAAGTAAACCATAGGTTGTCGTTGAATTTAACTGTAAATATTGATTAAAGGCAATTTTCGTGATACAATGAAATTGCAATAAAGCCCAAGGAGGGAATAGAAATGAAAAAAGCTATAATTTTGTTGCTTTCATTAATGATAATTATGTGTCTTATTCTTACATCATGTGATGAAAATGCTAAAGAAACGGATAAAATCGCATCGGACGATATAACAATAGATTCAATCCCTGATATTCCTTCATATGAGGACGAAAAGGAGCAATTATATAACGATCTAGATGTAATTAATGAAAATGATTTTAAAATAAGCTATAATCAAATTAAAAACGACTTTTTTAATGAAATTAGTAAGCTTGATTTTGAAATTACAGATTTTAAATCTGATAATAATCCAGATGATTCAATAAGCCATATTTTAGTTAAAAATGGCTTGATTAATATGAAATCAAGGGATGAAGCTATTACAATAAAGCTATTTGAAGACGGTATAGCTATACTAAACACCACAAATGGTAGAACAAGCTTAAATAATATCCCTCTGCTAGACGATAATGATAAAATAATTGATTCCTTAATGGTTAAAAAGGAACAGATTTTAAGCACATTTGTGCCGGGTGAATACAAGCTTAGTAAGGAATATTTAAGAAAGCTTTCCAACCAGCTAACAAAATTTACAGGCGAAACAAAATATGAGCTTATCAAAAATGCCGAGGTCTATATTTATCTTGACGAATACATCAAATCGAAGCTAATCAAGCTTACTGTTGAATTAGACGGGCATACATATAATGCCGAATTATGCCTAGATGGATTAGTTAGTGGTAGCGGAAATGTGTCAGCAAGAGTTACAGAAGAGGAAAAAGAGCTATTAAATATTAAACTAATTTTAAATGATTGGGCAATAAACAATATACAATGTGACTTATTATACGAAGAGAAGAGTATTTCATTATCATACGACGAAGCTTTATTTTCTTTAAAAATTCTAAAAGGCGAAAATGTGGTAACTGAATTGGAGCTACAACAGAAAAACAGCTCAATAGAAGGACTTTACGACTATGAAATAAAGCTAAAGAGCAAGGAAGAGGCTATGGATTTGAAGCTATCTATAGTAGCAAAATCTAATAAAAACAATAAAAACGAATACTCCTTAAATGCTATCACAACAGATGAAGAGGGCAAAACAAGCGACACAGCAACCATTATTTCACCGTCTGAAACAGAAATTATCCTATTAGAGCTAGAAGAAAAAATAATAAAGCGATACGACACGTATTTAAAAAATTATGAAAAGATAAACGCTAACGCAGAAAGCTTTGCCAAAAAGGGCGCACTGTATTTTACAACCAATTACTATTATTTATCAGCGAAAAAGGTCCCGGACAAATACTATGTAATAGACAAAGAGCTGGATTTAATGTATTTAGCTACCTATGAATACGATAGCGTTGGTCGTCGGATTATTTATGCATCAGAGGTAGTTATTGATTATGAGAACCATACTTATTGGTACAATAAGGTAAATGCTGATTTTTCAAGCTATGATAAAAGTGGTAAGGATATAGATATATTAGAAATTGTGCAAGCAATTGAAGAATTTGAAGCAATTTTTAAGCCTGTTGAAAATAATAATACATTCTGTTTATATGAATACATTGAGGAACAAAACTATTATTTGTGCGTAAGAAAGACAATATATGAAACCTTATATTATACCCTTACTCCGGAAGAATTTGAAGTCTTTTCAATGAATACTGTATGTTGTCCTATATACTATGTTAACGACACACTCACCTATCATATTCCTGTAACGAGTGGCTATGATGAGTACTGTAAAAGCACCTTTACCTGTGGTCAATGTGGACTCAGCTTTATCGCAAAAGCTTCTACCCATGATTTTAAATATGATGTAATAACAGAGGAAACGGAAAGCACAAAAACGGTAACAGTGGGCGACTGTATAAGATGCGAAGAAAGACTTATGAACATAAATAATGAGTGCTATATAAAATTGTCTTATCGCGACGAGGGCTATGTAATTTATAATGTCGATATTGTAAACCCAGCAGAAAATATGGTGCTTGAAATTCCATCAATGCCTGATGCTGATATAATAGGCTTGACACATTTTAGATATGGTTTAAGCAACTATTATGAAGCAACAGGAAGCTTTAAAAAGCTATCATTTCCAAGTGAAATGAAGTACATCTATATGTACGGCTTGGCATATGAAACAATAGAGGAATTGATACTACCTGAAAGTCTATATCAAATAAACAGTGATGGAATATACAACTGCGAAATAAAAGAAATTATAATACCGGAAAAAACGCGATATCTAGATGATTATTGTATTAATTGGTGCAAAGGACTTGAAAGAATAGTTGTCAATGCAAAATACCTAGAAAGCATGGGCAGGCTACAGCAAAGCTGCCAGGAAATTGTGTTTAATGGACAGTGCAATAATTTCTATTGTCCAACAGGAACAAAATGTATTACACTGCCAATCGGCACAATAACATTAAACGGAATTAATTATTGCTATAATCTCGAAAAAATAATTATACCTGAGGGCACAAGCCAAATAAAAGCCGGAATGTTCAAAAATAGCAAAAGCTTTTCCGAGCTGGTTATTCCAAGCACAGTTGCCTTTATAGATGATGGAGCATTTGAGGGGTGTGAAAATTTAAATGCTATAACAATTCCGTCAACTGTTAAAAAAATCAGTGAAAATGCATTTGCCGACTCATATATTACAGAAATCAACTTTGACGGAACAATCACACAATGGAACAATCTTCAATTAGCTCTTCCATCCTCCATAAAAATAAATTATCTAAAGGAAGAATAGCTAAAGCGCAAAGAAAACTGCAACAAAATTTGTTGCAGTTTTTTATTTTGCTTATTTACATTTTTTTATTAATATGATATACTAAAAAAGATAATAAAAGAAACGGAAAATAAAGATGAACGAACAACAAAAATTAAGATTTCAAAAAGCGAAAAGAGCACTTTTTGATAAATATTATTCCTTTTTAAATAGGGAGCAAAGAGAAGCAGTTTACACAGTAGACGGTCCTGTTTTGATTCTTGCAGGCGCAGGAAGTGGAAAAACAACAGTGCTTGTAAATAGAATTGCCCATATTATAAAATACGGTGATGCATACTATACCGAAGATATACCGGATTTTCTAACCGAGGATACAATCGAAGACCTTGAAAATGCAATAAATCTTTCAAATGAACACATTGAAAAATATTTGGAGCTATTTGCAAAGGATAATTGCAAGCCTTGGGAGGCTTTAGCAATCACATTTACTAATAAAGCAGCTAACGAAATAAAAGAAAGACTTGTCAAAACCGTTGGCGAAGATGCGTCTAGCATATGGGCAGGCACATTTCACTCTGTTTGTATGAAAATATTACGCGTTTATGGTGAGCTTTTAGGCTATCGTCAAGGCTTTAGCGTATGCGATACAGATGATTCAAAAAAGGTTATTTCAAAATGCCTAAAGGATTTAAATATTGACGAAAAGAAGCTACCTATAAAATATGTCATGAATGAAATTGGCAGAGCAAAGGATAAGCTAATAACCCCAAGCCAATATGCAAGTGAAGCAGGCAGTGATTTTAAATATAAGCAGGTAGCACAGGTATACGAGCTATATCAAAAAAGGTTGATGGATTCAAATATCCTTGACTTTGATGATATTATTATGAAAACCGTTCAGTTATTTGTACAGCACAATGATGTTTTAGCCTATTATCAAAACAAATTTAAGTATATTTCTGTTGACGAGTATCAGGACACCAACAAGGCACAGTTTGTTTTAGTATCCTTGCTCTCCGACTTTTACAAAAATATAATGGTAGTAGGTGACGACGACCAAAGCATTTATAAATTTAGAGGTGCAACAATAGAGAATATTCTCAGCTTTGATTCCAAATATCCTGATGCAAAGGTTGTAAAGCTAGAGCAAAACTACCGTTCAACCTCAAATATCCTAAACGCAGCTAACAGTGTTATAAAAAATAACGCTCACAAGCACCCAAAGGAATTATGGTGCGACAACGAAGAGGGCGACAAGATAATCGTCAAGGAAACCTACACCCAAAACGATGAATCAAGATATATCATTGACAAAATAGTATCCTTACACAAGGAAAGAAATCTTACATACCATGATTTTGCAATTCTTTACAGAATGAATGCGCAGTCAATGAATCTTGAAACAATGTTTGCAAAAAGCGGTATTCCTTATAGAATGTTAGGCGCGTTGCGCTTCTATGACAGAAAAGAAGTAAAGGACATTATTGCATATCTATCTGTAATCAATAATCCAAGCGATAATGTGCGCTTAACAAGAATAGTAAACGAGCCAAAGCGAGGCATTGGTGATACATCCTTTGATACAGCCTCCAAAATTGCCGAGGAATTAAATTTACCAATTATAAAAATTCTTGAAAATGCCCATAATTACAACGCAATTCCAATTCGTGCAGCAAATTCAATGATAGCCTTTTCAAAAATTATAGTAGGCTTAATTGAGGATATGGAAAGTATGCCACTCAGCGAGCTTGTAAAGCAAGTAATAAAGCGTACAGGCTATGAAGCAGACCTTATTTCTAAGGGGCAGGTAGAAGCAGAAAGGCTTGAAAACCTAGACGCACTCTGCTCAGCAGTAAAGGAATACGAGGACGCAAACGAGGATGCCACATTATCTGGATTTTTGGAGGAAGTTGCCCTCATTTCCGATATTGATAAATACGACGAAAATGCTGATGCAGTAACCCTTATGACAATCCACTCATCAAAAGGACTTGAATTCCCAATAGTATTCCTACCGGGAATGGAGGAAAATGTTTTCCCGGGCTCTCAATCAATTTCAACCCCCGGCGAAATTGACGAGGAAAGAAGACTTGCTTATGTTGCAATTACTAGAGCCAAGAAAACTTTAATAATTACTCACGCAAAAGAAAGAATGCTATACGGTATGACCCAAAGAAATCCTTTATCAAGATTTGTAAGAGAAATCGACCCTAAATATCTTGATATTCAAAAGGAAAGAACAACAGGCGGCACATTTATTGCACGACAGGAAGCAGTTAAAAAGCCTAATTTTGGCGACAGCTTTAAAAAGCCCGAACAAGCAAAGGTAGTACCATTTGAAATAGGTGATAGAGTAAACCATTTCACCTTTGGAGAGGGAATTGTTTTAAATGTAATTCCAATGAGCTCTGACTTTATGTATGAAATTGCATTCGACAGAGTTGGAACTAAAAAGCTAATGGCAACCTATGTAGCAAAATTAATGAAAAAAATATAATTTAAGGAGATAAAGCTATGAACATTCCAAGACCGGAGCATCCAAATCCCCAATTTGAAAGAGAAAATTGGGTAAACCTAAATGGAGAATGGGAGTTTGAATTTGATTTTGGCGTAAGCGGAAGAGACAGAAAATTCTACGAAAGAACATCACTAAATTCAAAAATCATAGTTCCATTCTGTCCCGAAAGTGTTTTGTCGGGCATCGGCAACACCGATTTTCTAAACTGCGTTTGGTACTTAAAAAAGGTAAAAATTAAAAATACCAATAAAAGAGTAATTTTACATTTTGGCGCAGTTGACTACGAAAGCTATATCTACATAAATAGCAAGGAGGTATATCATAATATTGGTGGTTATATCGGCTTTGATATTGATATTACAAATTTTGTAGAAAAGGGCAAGGAAAATATTATTACCGTTTGTGCTATAGACGGTCATCCAAAGGGTAAGGCTTCAGGAAAGCAATCCAAAAATTACTATTCAATGGGCTGTGATTATACAAGAACAACAGGCATTTGGCAAACTGTATGGCTTGAATATGTAGAAAATAATTATATCAAGAGCGTAAAATACTATACGTCAATTGAGCAAAAAAATGTTCAAATTGAGGTTGAAGCTGTAGGAAACGCAAAGTTCACAGCAAAAGCAACCTACAAAGGTAAGGAAATGGGCGAAATTTCTTTAAAGCTTAATGAGGGAATTAGCCGTGTAACATTACCGCTTAAGGAGCTTCATTTATGGGAAGCAGGTCACGGAAGACTTTACGATTTAGAGCTAACCTATGGCAAGGATAAGGTTAAGAGCTATTTTGGTATAAGAAGCACACGCTTTGATAATAAACACTACCTACTAAATAATAAGCCGCTATATCTACGCACAGTTTTAGACCAAGGCTTCTATAAAAAGGGCATTTATACTGCCGAAACAGACGAAGAGCTGGTAAAGGACATCTATTTGTCATTTGATGCAGGCTTTAACGGTGCAAGACTTCACCAAAAGGTGTTTGAAAAGAGATTTTTATATCACTGTGACAAATTAGGCTATCTGGTGTTTGGCGAAACAGGAAACTGGGGACTTGACCTATCTAATATGGACCACCTAGCACCATTCTTAATGGAGTGGCAAAGAGAAATTGCAAGAGATTTCAACCATCCATCAATTATTGGTTGGTGTCCGCTTAACGAAACCTGGGATTTTGATTATAGACATCAAAACGACGATTTTGTAAGAGCAATGTATTATGCGACAAAGAATATGGACTCAACTCGTCCTTGCGTAGGCACAAGCGGTAACTATCAGGTAGTATCCGATATTTACGACCTACACGACTATATCCAGGAAAAGGATAAGTTTGAAGAAATTTATCTCGCACCAACCTACGAGGAGCTTGCAGAAAAATACGATAAAGCACACGAATGGGTAGCTAGATATCAAAAATCTGCCGATTATAAGGATATGGCGCTTTATTTAAGCGAATATGGTGGAATTCAGTGGGATGTCGACGGCGTCGGTGGCTGGGGCTATGGAAACGGTCCGCAAACCATCGAGGAATTTTATGAAAGATACGAATATCTGACAAAAGCACTTGTAGATAGCCCATATATTTGTGGCTTCTGCTATACTCAGCTATACGATGTAGAGCAAGAGGTAAACGGAATCTATACATACGAGCGCAAAGCAAAGTTTGATATGGAAAGAATAAAGAAAATTACTCAATATGAGAAGAAATAAGCGAGGAAAATTATGAGAATTTTATTTCAAGGTGATTCAATAACAGATGCAGGCAGAGATTGGAATAATGATGGACAATTAGGTAGAGGATATGCTCACCTTGTAGAAGCATCACTTGGATATAGCGAGCCAAATCAACATGAATTTATAAATAAAGGAATTAGCGGAAACAGAGTAGTTGACCTTTATGCAAGAATCAAGAGAGACATTATCAACTACAAGCCTGATGTTATGAGTATTCTAATCGGCGTAAATGATGTATGGCACGAAATTGGCGATAGCCCAAACGGTGTTGATGCTGATAAATTCTTTAAGATTTATTGTATGCTTATTGAAGAGGTTAAGGAAGCACTTCCAAATATTAAAATTATGATTTTAGAGCCATTTGTATTAGAAGCTTGCTCTACAACCGAGCATTGGGAGTTTTTCAAAACAGAAACCGCCAAGCGCGCAGAAATGGCAAAGAAGGTAGCAGAGAAGTATAGCCTTCCATTTATCCCACTACAAAAGGGCTTTGACCAGCTTGCAACTAAAGCTCCTAATAGCTATTGGCTAGGCGATGGTGTTCATCCAACCGCTAAGGGACACGAGTTTATTAAAAATGAATGGCTAAAGGCATTTAATAATTTATAAAATTAAAATGATGCTCGAATTAAACCGAGCATCATTTTTATCATAAAATTACCATTAATATTTTTGAATTAAGACTCCATAATAATATCAGAGCGTGCGAAAAATCGCTTGCTCAATAATATAGATATTTTAAGAATAGGAGTCTATTATGTCTAGAAATAACATCTCAGTTCCAGAAGCTAAGGCTGCTCTTGAGCAATTTAAGATGCAGGCTGCAAGTGAAGTAGGTGTAAATCTTAACCAAAACGGCTATAATGGCGACTTAACAGCTAAGCAGGCTGGTTCAATCGGTGGTCAAATGGTTAACAATATGAACCCCGTACGAACTATGAGATTTGAACGTCACAACCGCATATCGCAAGGACACAAGATAACCGTCAAGTACGCGTTTTCCCTTACGGTGTAAAGGTTTTGATGAAATAAACGTACGGAGGAACAAACAAAATGAAAGAAGTAAAAACCATCTACGAACAGCTCGGAGGTACATACCGCGAGGAAAACGGCAACCTCGTTCCCGACGTGGAGCTACCCAAACAGAAGCCCATCGGCAAATACGGAAGGATGCACCTCGACTATCTCAAGCAGCACCATCGCGGAAGGTACTCCACCCTGCTCGGTGAAGGACGGCTCAACGCCTACCTCTCCGAGGTCGACGAACAGGCACACGAAATGCTGTCCTCTCTGACGGTAGAGCTTGCCAAGACTCAAGGCATCGACGAACACCTCAAGGCGACCGATCAAATGCGGTGGGTGCAGATGATGAACAACGTTCGCAGCTCTGCCAAAGAAACCGTAATGCGTGAACTGATACTCGCATAAATCGAAAGCAAGGGGTGTTCCCAAGCGGTTCATCCCTTGCTTTTATAAATTTTTTATGAAAGTTTTGATTTTGCTGTTGAATTTTACGAAGAATTAGTGTATAATAAATACAGCAGAAACAAAGAAGGAGGAATTTATGATGCCAAACATTAAGCCCGTATCAGATCTGCGCAACTATAACGAGGTACTGCGCGATATCGCCGTTGGCGAACCCGTATTCCTCACCAAGAACGGTCGCGGCAGATACGCCAT
>JAGAJV010000124.1 GCA_017625915.1 Clostridia bacterium | reverse complement strand
ATTTCCTCCATAGCCTTTTTTAGGTTTTCGTCTACATATACGCCACCGTATTTTCCATAGTAGCCTGCCTCATTTGGATAGTTTTTTAAATAAGTATCAAAATTTACGCCGTTAAATTCCATAATTTCCTCCACAAATTAGCCGTTAGCCGTCCGCCGCCAGCAGTTAGATAATTAGATTTTTAAATATAAAAACGCCTCGACAGAATACTGTCAAGGACGAATATATATGAATTCGCAAGTGCCACCTTGAAATATATAGGATACAAGCATATCCCCGACAACTAACGGGTGTCCTCCGTCATAGAATACTCGTGCTTTAGAAATGATTGACCGAACAAAATTCTCTGTTCCCTGTTTCCTAAAACACTTTGACTACGCCCTCAACGGTCCATTTGATAATCTGTTTTTCACCTGACTCGCACCAACGCAGGCTCTCTGTAGAAGCATAACTACCTTTATCTCCGTCTCAACGGTTTGTTTTCAATTTTAAATATAAAAAGATTTTAGCACAGTAAAGTATGTTTGTCAATAGGTTTAATTAATTTTATCTATACAATTTCTCTGGCTTTTGGATAATTCCAGATAGATAATCTAAGGTCACATCATAGTATTTCGCAAGAGTGATAAAATGATGCATTGGCAATTCTCTTTCTCCCTTTTCATATAATGAGTAATGCTGTTGAGATATACCTAAAAGCTCGGCTATTTCCTTTTGGCTTTTTTCGTTATCCTCTCTTAAATCCTTTATTCTTTGATAATAGTACATAATTCTTTCTCCCATAAGTATATGATAATAGAATTATATCATACATACAAAAATATGTATTGGCATACATACAAATATATGTTAAAATATTAATATACTACTGAAAGGGGAGCATTATGGATAAAATAATTGAACAAATATGGAACGAAGAATTTAGACCAGCAGAAGGGCATTTTATATACAACGAGGAAATACGCAGAAAACAGCTTATTCTTGACGATTACGAGGATAAGCTACGAAAGCTATTAAATAAAGATGACGAAAGACTTTTTGATGATTTTATAAGTGCGTTTTTTGATGTGTTGGATTTATCAAGATTAGATGCATATATAGGTGGTTTTCATTTTTCAGGAAAATTTTTCAAGGAATTGTTTATAAAATAGCAAAAGCACGCATTTTTTGCGTGCTTTTGTTGTTTATGAATTGGCTTCACCATGAATTGCTTCGCATGAATTGATTTTATCATGAATTGAGCAAGCTCATAAATTGCACGCAAGCGTGCATTATAATGCGTTTATAATCGCATTATATAAGTCGTCGTACTCCTCATATGCTGGGAGGCTTGGATAGTCAGCCTTGATTTTATCTGTGCTCTTAAAGAGGAAGCCTGCCTTGGAATTTAAAATCATACCGAGGTCGTTATAGCTATCGCCTGCGCAGATTGTGTCGTAGCCGATTGATTGAAGTGCCTTTACTGTTGTAAATTTGGATTTTTCAACTCTCATTTTATAGCCTGTAATCTCACCATTTTCGTTAACCTCTAATGTGTTGCAGAAAATTGTAGGCATACCGAGCTTTTTCATAAGTGGGGCTGCAAACTGTGTAAAGGTATCGCTTAGGATAATTACCTGTGTTTTACTGCGAAGCTTGTCTAAAAATTCCTTAGCCCCCTCAATTGGCTCAATTTTTGCAATTGTGTCTTGAATTTCCTTAAGACCAAGACCATGCTCCTTTAAAATTGCAATACGGTATTTCATAAGCTTATCGTAATCAGGCTCATCTCTTGTTGTTCTCTTTAACTCCGGAATGCCACTTGCCTCTGCAAATGCAATCCAAATTTCCGGTACTAGTACGCCCTCTAGGTCTAGGCAAACTATGTTCATTTCGCTCATTTTATTTTCTCCTTAAAGCTATTTTTTTATATGCATTACATTTTAGCATAAACAATAAAAAATTTCAAGGCATTTGCCTTGAAATTTAATGTTTATATTGAATCTACATAGTCGCAAGCTGCTAAAGACGCAATCGCACCGTCTGCGCAAGCTGTTGCTACCTGTCTGATTCTCTTTTTACGGCAGTCGCCTGCAACGAAGATGCCCTCTGTTTTTGTTAAGCAATTTTCCTCGCTATCTGCATAGCCATAATTATCAAGTGCTAAAACATTTACAAAAGCTTCGTTTTGGGGGATAAGGCCGATTGCAACGAAAAGACCGTCAATATTGAGTGCTATTTTTTCCTTTGTTGCTGTTTTTTCAATAGTAATTTTATCAAGCTCGCCCTCTCCGTGTAGTGCAAAAAGAGTTGTGCCTGTTATAATTTCAACATTTGCTTTTTCGCTTAGTCTTTCCTGTAGCTTCTTTTCCCCTGTCAGATAGTCAAGATTTTGGATTACATAGACCTTTTTTGCAAGGTCGGAAAGCAAAATTGCCTCCTGCAAAGCAGAGTTGCCACCACCTAAAACTGCAACTGTCTTGCCCTCGTAAAATGCGCCATCACATACTGCGCAGAAGGAAATTCCGTTGCCTATATAATCGGTATCGCCCTTTACCCCCGGTAAGCGATGCTTCGCTCCTGTGGCTATAATTACAGATTTACATTCGTACTCGCCACTGTCTGTAACTACGGTTTTTGTTTTACCGTCCTTAATCTCTAATACCTCGCAAGGCTCAATATCTGCTCCCTGCTCTAATACCTGTTCAACTAGCTTGTCGGCAAATTCGTTTCCTGTTAAGCTTATAAAGCCCGGGATATTTTCAACCTTTGGTGAATAAGTAATTTGACCGCCAAAAGCGCCCTTTTCCATAACTAAAACTGTTTTGTTTGCTCTTCTTGCATAAAGTGCAGCTGTAAGCCCCGCAGGACCAGCTCCCACTACAATTATATCATACATCATAATTTACCTCTTAACAATGCGTAGCAATTCATGACATTGGTCAATTCATGAACATCGTTCAATTCATGCACGCAGTGCAATTCATTTTTCATTATTTAATGAATTCTCGCTTCGCTCCATGAATTAAGACAAGCTTATGAATTGGCTTCGCCATGAATTTTCGCTTTGCTCAATGAATTGAAGCTTCGCTTCATTATTAAAGCTTGCGTAGAGTATTCTACGCAAGCTTTAATATTATGCTAAAAATTTCTTAATATCAGACACGCCTGTGTACTTTTCGTACTCGCCATTCTTAACTACAACAAGTGTTGGCGCTTGCTTAATGCCAAATGCTTCAACTAATTCCTTGTTATCGTTTGCAAGTAACGCTTCGTACTTAACGCCTGCCTTGTCAAGTAATGCAATTGCAATCTTGCAGTTTGGACAGGTTGCTGTCTTAAATAGATATGTGCCATCGGCTACGCTTGCACAGCTTGTACACTCGTCAGCCTTTTCCTGTGGCTTACCTGTTCTTTTGCAAACAGATGCTTCAACATTATATACTGCTCTATCCTTGTATTCCTGTGATTTACCGTCGTTCCAGTTTTGAACAGGACGGTAATAGCCTGTGATACGGCTATAAACCTCTGTCTTTTCGCCACACTCCGGGCAAACATACTCTTCACCTGCAATATAGCCGTGATTCTTACATACTGAGTATGTTGGGGACATTGTATAGTATGGAAGCTTGTAGTTTTCTGCAATCTTTCTAACAAGGTTAGCAGCAGCCCTCCAGTCAGGAAGCTTTTCGCCTAGGAATGCGTGAAATACTGTACCTGATGTGTAGAGTGTTTGAAGCTCGTCTTGAATATCAAGCGCTGTAAAGATATCCTCTGTATAGCCTACAGGTAGGTGTGAGGAGTTTGTATAGTAAGGTGTGCCACCGTTTTTTGTTGCAGCGTTTATAATGTCTGGATACTTCTTTAGGTCATGCTTTGCAAGACGGAAGGATGTGGATTCTGCCGGAGTTGCCTCAAGGTTGTAAAGGTCACCGTACTTTTCTTGGTAGTCAGATAGACGCTCTCTCATATGGTTGAGGACATCCTTTGTAAACTGTTGAGCCTTTTCATTTGTCAGGTCAACGCCAATCCATTTAGCATTTAAGCAAGCCTCGTTCATACCAACAAGACCAATTGTGCTAAAGTGGTTAGCAAATGTGCCAAGGTATCTCTTTGTATATGGATATAGGCCATTGTCAAGCAGCTTGGTAATAACTGTTCTCTTAACCTTAAGTGAACGGGCTGAAATGTCCATTAGCTTGTTAAGACGGTTATAGAAATCTGCCTCATCCTTTGCAAGATACGCAATTCTTGGCATATTGATTGTTACAACGCCTACCGAGCCTGTGGACTCACCGCTACCGAAGAAGCCACCGGACTTCTTTCTTAGCTCACGAAGGTCAAGTCTTAAACGACAGCACATTGAACGAACATCGCTTGGCTCCATATCACTGTTGATATAGTTGGAGAAATATGGTGTTCCGTATTTTGCAGTCATTTCAAATAGAAGCTTATTGTTTTCTGTTTCGCTCCAGTCGAAGTTAGAGGTGATTGAATAGGTCGGAATTGGGTATTGGAAGCCACGGCCGTTTGCGTCGCCCTCAATCATAATCTCGATAAACGCCTTGTTTACCATTGCCATTTCCTTTTCGCAATCCTTATACTTAAAGTCAACCTCCTTACCGCCAACAATACAGTTTAGCTCAGCTAGGTCAGCCGGAACTACCCAGTCAAGAGTGATGTTGCTAAATGGAGCCTGTGTACCCCATCTGGAAGGAGTATTAACACCATATACAAAGGATTGAATGCATTGCTTAACATCTTTATAGGATAGGTTATCAATCTTTACAAATGGAGCTAAATATGTGTCAAATGAGCTAAATGCTTGAGCGCCTGCCCATTCATTTTGCATAATGCCAAGGAAGTTAACCATTTGGTTACATAATGTGGATAAGTGGCTGGCCGGGCTAGATGTAATCTTACCAACAACTCCGCCAAGTCCCTCTTGGATTAATTGCTTTAGTGACCAGCCTGCGCAGTAGCCTGTTAGCATTGAAAGGTCGTGAATGTGAATATCTGCGCTTCTGTGTGCGTTTGCGATTTCCTCATCGTAAACCTCGGAAAGCCAATAGTTAGCTGTGATAGCGCCTGAGTTTGAAAGAATAAGACCGCCAACAGAATATGTTACTGTAGAATTTTCCTTAACTCTCCAGTCGTTAATTTGTAGATAATCGTCAACTATAGACTTATAGTCAACCATTGTTGCGCTAATATTTCTTACCTTTTCTCTTTGCTTACGGTATAAAATGTATGCCTTTGCAACATCCTCATAGCCTGCGCGGGAAAGAACCGCCTCAACACTGTCCTGAATGTTTTCTACCGTTACTGTGTGGTCGATTACCTTTGGCTCAAAATCAGCGGTTACCTTAAGCACTAAAAAGTCAATAACATCCTGATGATAGCTCTTTTCACAAGCCTCAAATGCTTGGATAATAGCTCTTGAAATCTTTGTAAGGTCAAGACTAACCTTTTTACCGTCACGCTTAATTACGTCGTACATTTTCTCTTCTCTCTTTCTTTAATATAATAACTATTTTGTTTTTTAGGGTGCTTTTCAATTGTATCATAACAAACAGTGTTTGTCAAGAGAAAAAACACAATATTTTGTGTTTTCTTTTTTAAAAAATCACAAGATATTGTGTTATACTCCTCGAAGGCTAACCTCGTTTATATTGCATTTTAATACCTCTAAAAAGCTCTCAAGCTCAGATGCGGTATAGGCTGAGAGGTTGTTTCCTATTAAATTTTCATTGTCCTTAAAGCACTGTAAAAAGTATCTTTTTGCGCCCTTAATCCAGCTTGAAATTTTTTCAAAATCCTCTCTTGTGTGCATCTCTCGAACGACGGTTGTTCTAAACTCATAATCGACCTTATTTTCAAGTAAAATTTGCACGCTTTTTTCTATATCCTCTATTTTTACATTCACATCGCAAACACGGGAATAGTTTTCCTTTGAGGTCTTTATATCCATTGCCACATAGTCTATAAGCCCTCTGTCTATAGCTTCCTTTAATTTATCGGGATATGAGCCGTTTGTATCCAGCTTAACAAGCAAGCCTGTTTCCTTTATCTTTGAAATAAATTCAAAAATATCAGGCTGTAATAGTGGCTCGCCACCGGAAATACATACACCGTCCAGTATTCCCTTCCTTTTATTTATATATGCAAGAATTTCGTCCTCTGAAAATAACTCAGCCTCGTCTATTACAAGAGTTGCATTATGGCAAAATGGGCATCTGAAGTTACAGCCATAGGTGAAAATTGTACAAGCCACCTTACCGGGATAGTCCAGCATTGTCATTTTTTGAAATCCACCAATTAACATAAATTCTCTCCTTTATTTATACATATTTATATTTTATCATAGTTACTTTATTAAAGCAATATTTGATTTTATATTTACAAATAAAATCACACCGATTTCTCGGTGCGATTACTGTTAATTCATTAGTACAGCCGGTGTTCCGTTTTCTCCAAGTATTGGTCTTGACGGTAGCTCATTGTCGTTTTTCTGTTCGCTTTTATTTTGATTAAATAGCCATTCAAGCATTTTAGGGTCGTCACCAATTTCACCCCAAATTATATGTCCGCCACTTGACAGCGTGCCATCTGCGTGATTTTTAAAAATAACCTGTGTGCTTCCTGCTTCCTTAAGCGCCTTTACCATAGCCTCGGTGCCTGCATATGGTACGCTCCAGTCGTTTGCTGCGTGTGCTGTATAAATTGGCATATTCTTTAAGCCTTCTGCTTGGGATACATCTGCGCCACCGCAAACAGGAACGCCTGCTGCAAATATGTCGCTATGACGCATTAGTAAATCCCAAGTGCCAAAGCCACCCATTGAAATGCCCATAGCATAATAACGGTCCTCGTCTGTTGAAAATTGGTTTTTAATTTTTCCAAGCAATTCAACAACTGCCTTTAATTCATTTGATTCTGGAACACTATCAATACTATAGTTACCATTTTCCCAAGGTGTATCCACCCATTGATTATTCCAAGGACATTGAGGACAAATCACAATTGCGTTTTCTATTAGGGAGCTGTTCTTTTGATTAAACATATTATGAACCATATTACCCATATGGCTATAATTGTCGTTTCCTCGCTCCCCGGCTCCGTGTAGGAACACAATTACAGGATATGCTTCGCTTGAATCATAATTTGATGGCAAATAAAGTCTATACGGTAAGGTTGTATTATCTGTTGCTGTAAAGGACATATCAACAAAAAGCTGACACAGTAAATCCTTATCGAAGCTTGCTTTATCAGCCTTAGCCTTTACATAGCTTGCAAAATTCATATCCTTATATTCGCTTTTTCTAAAAAGAAATCCCTCGTCCGGCTCGATGTTTAATGCACCATTTTCTGTTTTTGGTAGAATTTCATCCTTAAAAATACGGAAAGCATATGAATATAAGGCATCATTTGGTGCGTAGATTACATAATCGTTATCACATACATCTAAAACAAAATCGTTTTGTGTGTACATCTTTGACGTTGCATAATACACATTTTCTCTTACAAGACCAATAACAATTTCCTTATCTGCCTCGTCCATATTTCTGTCAACTGCCTTATATGGTATATCAACATTATAGGTTGATTTTATGTAGCCTACAAGCTGCTTTACCTGTGCTTCAATTACATCATTATTTTTTGGATAAACTATTGTATATTCGCTTATTCCGTTTTCAAAAAGCTTAATTGTAATATCAACAGGTGCGGGCTTTGGATCTGGTTCAGGCTCTAGTTCAGTGTCTGTATCAGTGTCAGTGTCTGTATCAGTGTCAGTATCTGTATCAATGTCAGTGTCGATGTCGGTGTCAGAATCAGCATCAGTATTTGTATCCGTGTCAATGTCAGTCTCAGTATCGGTGTCAGTGCTTGTATCTGCTTGAGTATCTGTATTTGTGTCTGATTGAGTATCACAATTTACGCTTGTATCCGTGTCGGTATCAGTATCGTTGCTTGGTTGTCTGCAAGCTAATAAAAATACTGCCAATAATGCTAGCATTACACATAGTAAAATTCTAATTTTCATAATTTCTTCTTGTTTTTATTTTCCCTTCTTAAGTAATTCTTTATTGTATTGCAGTGTATAAAGATTATAGTATTTGCCCTTTTTGTTAAGCAATTCGTTATGGCTACCCTGCTCGATAATTTCGCCGTGAGATAAAACGATAATGTTATCTGCGTGCTGAATAGTAGAAAGGCGGTGGGCTACCATTAGCATTGTGCCAATATTCATCAATTTTTCAAGAGAGTTTTGAATTAAAATTTCCGTCTCTGTGTCAATATTTGCAGTTGCCTCGTCTAAAATCATAACTGATGGCTTATGTAAAATTGTTCTCGCAAAGGATAAAAGCTGTCTTTGTCCCTGTGAGAAATTATTGCCTCTTTCTCTTACCTCGCTATCAATACCATTTGATAGCTTATCAATAAAGTGGTCTGCGTTTACATATTTGCAAGCCTCGTAAATCTCCTCGTCTGTAAAGGTGTTCTCCTTTAAGGCAAGATTTGATTTTATAGTACCTGAAAACAGGAATACATCCTGTAGCATTTGACCAAAATGGCGACGGAGTGAGGATATTTTGATTTTCTTAATATCTATTCCATCAATTAGGATTTGTCCCTTTTGTATGTCGTAATTTCTGCAAATTAATGATAAAATTGTGGTTTTACCCGAGCCTGTTGAGCCTACAAAGGCAACAGTTTCGTTAGCCTTAACCTTAAAGGAAACGCCCTTTAATACCCATTCGTCAGGAATATAGCTAAACCAAACATCCTTAAACTCAATGTTGCCCTCAATTTTGTCAAGTGTGATAGCGTCATCGCTATCCTTGATAGTTGGCTCAATATCTAAAACTGTGAATATTTTTTCTGATGACGCAAATGCCTGCTGTAGAAAATTAAACTGCTCGGCAAGGCTTTGAATAGGATTGAAGAATTTATTTGTGTACATATAAAATGTAACAATTGTAGCACTATTTATTGCTTGTCCTAAAAATTCAACATCCTTAATATAGCCACGGCCACCTAGATAAAATAGCGCTAAAATCGAGGAAATATAAAGCATATAAACAAGAGGTCTAAAAATACCAAATGTGAACATTTGCTTTCGCTTTGCATTACCGAGAGCGTTATTTTTAGCATCAAACTCTGCTTTTTTATCTGCTTGCTTGTTAAAAATTTGGATAATCTTCATTCCTGAAAGATTTTCGGAAAGATATACATTAATATCCGTTGTTTTCTCCCTTACGCTTCTATATGCCTTTCTTGAAAACTTTCTGAAGATAATTGTAAATAGCACAACAAAGGGTATAAAGCATAGTATCATAAGAGTTAGCATATAATTTAAGCATAGCATAGCAGTTAATACGCCTATAACCACAAACACATTCTTAACTAAATTTACAATTAAGTGTGTAAACATATGAGAAAGAGCGTTTGTATCGTTTACCGTTCTTGTAACAAGCGTGCCTGTTGGAATATGGTTTAGCTGGTCATGTGATAGCGTCTCAATATGCTCAAAAACATCCTCTCGTATTTTTGATACGATTTTTTGTCCCGTCTTTTGTAAAATAACTGCTTGGAAATATGTGCTTATAAGAGATACAACAAGTATGCTTGCGTATACACCTACAAGGATAAAAAGCTTATTTAGCTCAAATTCCTCCTTAATCATTCCCTCTATATAGCCGACAAGCAAGGGAGCTATAATATCATAGGAAATTGAAAAAACCATTAAAAGAAGCACAAGTAAAAAGTTGGGAATATAGGGCCTTGCGTATTTCAAAAGGCGCTTTATCAACACACTGTCCTTCATATTTCTATCAAAGCCGATTGCGTTCTTTTTGTCCTTAATTAAGGCATAAGCAATAATAAATATAACTGAAATAACGCCAATTAAAGCACCTATAACTAAAAGTGGGTAGTATTCTCTCATTCGTCACCCTCCTTTTTTTCCTCAAGCCTTTGTAATTCAACCATTGTTTTATAGTCCTTGCTTGAATTATAAAGCTCACTGTGTGTGCCTATTGCGCTGATTTTACCGTCGTCAATAAATATAATTTTATCCATATTTTCAACAGTGGAAATACGGTGGGCTATTAAAATCGTTGTTTTATTCTTTCTTACACTCTTTAAATTTTCAAGTATAATCTTCTCTGTTTTTGTATCAACTGCTGACACAGAGTCGTCTAAAATCAAGATTGGTGCGTTTTTCATTAGCGCTCTTGCAATTGAAATTCTTTGCTTTTGTCCGCCCGAAACTGTAACGCCTCGCTCGCCAAGCACTGTTTCGTAGCCACGAGAAAACTCAATTATATTTGAATGAATATCTGCTAAGCGGGCAGACTCCTCTACTGTAAATACATCGTCGCTATCGCTGGCAAATGCAATATTATTTGCAATAGTATCACTGAATAGGAAATTGTCCTGTGGCACATACGCACAATTTTGTCTTAACTGCTTTATTGGAATTTTATTTATATCAATTCCGTCAATTAAAATTGTATCGTTATCAACATTATATGTACGCAAAATAAGGTCAACCACTGTGGTTTTGCCTGAGCCTGTTTTTCCTACAATTCCTACATTTTCGCCTTGATTTATTTTAAAGGATACATTTTTTAGTGCGTCGTACTCGCTGCCCTCGTATCTGAAGGTCAGATTTTTAAATTCAATGTCACCCTTAATTTCGCACACGTCCTCGGTGCTTTCGCTATCTTTAATCTCAATTTCGGTGTCAAGTAGCCTTCCTATTCTATTAAGAGAGGCTTTACCTCTTGATTGCATTTCGATAAGCTGTGAAATCGCCGTAATAGGCCATATAATTAAGTTAAAGTATCCTATAAACTCAATAAACTCTCCTGCATTAAACACATTTTCGTGGACAAGGTATCCACCGTAGCCTAAAATTACGCAAATTACGGACTCAACAAAAAGTGTTACAAATACATTAAGCAGTGTTGATGCCTTTGTATGGTCAACATTTGCGTCCTCGTTTTTCTTATTGAGCCATCTGAATACAAGCAGCTCCTTGGCTTCCTTTACAAACGCCTTTATAACTGCAATTCCCGAATAGCTTTCCTGTGAGTAGTCGGAAAGACGAGAAAATGCTTCCTGTCTTGTTTCCCACTTTTTCATCATATATTTTCTTACAATTGTGCCGATTATAAGCATAAGCGACATAGGAATCAGCGATAGAAGCGTTAGCATTTTGTTCATTTGGAACATTTTTATAAGTGACCAAACACCAAGCACCGACGCGTCAAGAAAGCTTAAAATTCCCATACCCAGACATTCATGGATTGTTTCCAGATCGTTTGTAAATAGCGACATTAAATTACCTACCTTGTTTTTATGGTAGTAATTTTGAGATAAGTCCTTGCATCTATCAAACATTTTGCCTCGAAGGTCCGTTTCCACCTTGATTGCAGTGCCAAAAAAGCATACGCGCCATAAAAATCTGCCTATTACCATAAAGACAATAACAAAGATAAGGGGTAGGCATACCTTGTCAAGTAATAGGTTCATATCAAAGATGTGTGTAACCTTGTCAATTACCACATAGCCATCGTTTACACCGTTTATTACAATACTGTAAAGCTCAGGAATAAGAAGCTGAAAATAGTCAACAACGATTAAAGCAAGCAAGCCTAAAATAAGCACAGGCAAATGCTTTAAATAATATTTATTTATATGCTTTCCAAAAAGCACATTATCACTTCCTTATTTTTTAAGTTGCTGGAAAATTTTGTTTGTTAGCTTCTCAAAGAATTTTTCTTCTCTTGGATAGCTTTTAAAGGTTATCTCCTGCTCCGCTACGCCCTCAAGAAGCTCTATTGTCTTTTCTCTGCCGATTTTGTTTTCTAGCATATAAAGCAAGGACACATCGTCAAGGGCTTCCTTAAATACCTTTAGGCGAAGAGATGGGATAACTCCGTTTCTGTAAGGATAAACAGAAAACGCATCGCCTGACGGGAATGCTCCGCCTGCGTCTGTTATCTTGTAGGGATTTATTTTCTTTTTTGAATACTGAGTATAATAGAAATTATAGCCCCAATGTAAAAAGCCCTCTAATGCATATTTATAAATCTGAGTGCCGATAATTCTATTTCTTTCAGAGGACATAGATAGGAAGCGGTTTGAAACCTCCCAGGTTTGAGCACAGCAATAGTAGCCCCACATATTAGCAACGCCTGCCTCGATAAATTTGTGAATTGCATCAATACCGCAAACAGGCCTCTTTATAATTCCCTGCTTATAAAATTCAAGGTCGGATATGGCATCCATTTGCACACAGCCGTCAATAAGTGGCTCTAATATTTCAGATGCCTTGCGATAATTCTCAATGCAGTCCATATTTGGCTCGTCAGATGCGTGGAACACAATATGCTCCTTATCTATGCCCATAGAGGTAAGCTCTTTTATAATTGCAGGGATAAGCTGTGATAAAAATTCCTTGTATTCCTGGCTTGTAGCATCTGTTTCCCAGCCAAAAATGCGCTTTTTCTCGCCATTTACTGTTGCGATTACCTTTGGTGCGTGCTTTGCGCCCCATTGGGTAAACATATGGTTGATTTCGTAATATTTAACGCCACATTTTCTTGCAATTTCAATAAATCTTGTAAATTTAGAAAAATCAAAGGAATATTCTCCGTTTTCATATGTAATGTCAACAAGCTGAACGGTTGTTCTCTCACCCCCTACCGCAGTATCAAGCGGTGGAGTTAAGGCTGGAATTAGGAGCATATTAATTCCGTGCTCAGTTGCCATTTTGATATATTTTTCAATTAAAGCCCAATGCTTTTCGGAATAAACCTCTGCCTTATGTACATTTGCAATACAGTCGGTGTGAAACCACTGTGTGAAAATGATTTCCTTTTCATTAAATACCACATTTTCCACATTCACAGTAAAAGTACATTCCTCGCCACTACTGAAAATAACGGATATTGGATATTTGCCTGCCTCTATATCCTTTGGCAATTTTATATTCAGCCAAATTGCGTTATATGTCTTTTCAGCTTTAATCTTATTCTTTGATTTTGGTGTTAGCGTATCGGGATAAAGAATGCTCTTATCCAGTCTTTGATAAAGTCCGTCGTCGCATTTTTCATAGGTTGGTAAATTAGTTGGAACAAAGCCAAGCTGATATACCTCTATATATTTTTTTATTGGGGATTTTATTTTATAGGAATATTCACCCTCTCCCTTATATGCTATTTGATAGGAAAGGGTCTGTCCTTTAGCTACTCTTATTTGCTTTTTTACGCTTCCGTAAATTTTATCCTGATATACCTTTGCAAGTGATGAAAGCTGTTTTAATTTAATGCTCATATTACACCTCTATTTATTAAAATCATTTTTATTTTAACATAATAATATAATATAAACAATATTTTTTACAAAAAAATTCACACCCGAGGGTGTGAATTTTCATTATGATTGTGGTAAATCGGGTGCATAAAAGGAAATGAAAATATCTTCTCTATCGTTTTCATTTGTGCTTACTACTGCAAAGACAGCATCCTTAGATACATCACTTATATCTACTATACCGTCCTCGCTTGGTGTAAGCTCCTTGCCGTTGAATGTGGCTACATAGCTTGCTCCGCTGATTTCAATGCTAGCTAAGCCGGCAATTTTTGTTGTCTCCTTAAAGTATAAAGTCTGACTTGGTTGAAGAATAAATGACGTTTCTTCCTTGTACAGTGGAATTGGCTCTGTCTCTGTGCCTGCATAGTGGCTTACCTTAAATTCTACAGAATTGTAGTTTTTGTCTGCATTTGAGGATACATAAAACATAACCTCGTCACCCTTATTTGCATAAATGTATTCACAAACGGAGCCGTTTGTATAAGCAGAGGTTGCATAGGTTGTCATATTATAGCAATAGATATTATTGCTTGCAGTTTCAGAATAAACTACTATCATTCCGTCCTTTTCTGCTACATGCTTATAATAAACTGTCTTTTCCTTTTCAACTGTGATTTTTGTGTTTTCGTCAAGAACAACATCATATGGGTTATCAAGCGCGCCCTTATCGGAATAGATAGTTAAATTATATGTCTTTTCCTCTCCTGTTGTATTTTCAAGCTTAATTAACACTCTTCTGTTATAAACATCCTCAACAACAGGCATTTTAAAGGAAATTTTGTTTTCCTCATCTGCCACTCTTGGCTCGTCATCACCGTATGTAAGCTTTAAGCCCTGCGCATTTTCTACAAGTAGATTTCTACCGCCGCCAAATGAAGCATAATAAACTGTTTCGTTAGCACCTAGCTTGATTTCGTTTGCATCGTTTACAGGATAAGGTCTTGACGCTGTACCGTTTGGTATATTGTTTTCAACCTTAACTACTGTATCAGCGTTTTCAAGCTTTACTGTACCAACAACATCTAGGTATCCCTCCGGAAGCTCGGTTATATCTAAGAAATATGTGCCTGCAAGCTTAACTGTTGCTTGACCGTTTGCGTCTGTTGTAAGCTCTCTTACTTGGTTATCATCGCTATCTAAAATAGAAATTTTAGCATTTGCGATTACTTCTCCGTCTTGGTCCTTTACTGTGATTACATAGGTAACCTCTGTTTTTGTATCTGTGTCTGTGCTTGTGTCGGTGCTTGTATCTGTGCTTGTGTCTGTATTTGTATCTGTGTCGTTACCTCCGCCACAGGAAGCAAGAGCCATAGCTGTCAAAATCAAGCATAGCACCACAAAAAGAGTTAAAAATCTTTTCATAATATCCTCCAAAATAGCTTTTTAAATTTTTATACATATATAATATCATTTTTTGCTTAGTTTTGCAATAGTAAAAAGAAAATACCCAACATTTGTCGGGTATCTTAAAGCTTCCTGTCACATTTTCGATGCTTCTACACCTTCCCCTCAAAGGGGAGGGCTAACGCAGGGATTTAGGTTATTATCCATTCAACCGCTTGTGCCTCGTGGGCTTCGGGGATTTCCAGCCTTGATAGCATTTTTTCGATAGCCTGTGTGGGTACCTCTGATTTGCGTGAGCTATTTCGTCTTAGCTGCTCCTGATATTCTGTTTCCAAAAATACTATTTTAACTCTTGCCCCATAGCTTTCAAAAAGTGAAATAAGAGCAGAACGAAGCTGTTCATTAATGCTTGTTGCATTCCAAATAAATGATTGCTTTCTGCGCAAATGCTCCCTTGCTCTTTCCTTAGCTATAGACACAACCTCGCTTTGATTGCCAACAGGGGATAAGCCTTTTTCTATTCTTATTTGGTCAAGGGTAATTACAGGCACGCTTGGATAGTTATTTTTAATAAAGGTATCCTTGCCGGTCCCGGGTAAGCCTGATAATAAAATTACCTCGCCCCACGTGTCGTTAAAAGCCTCATAATTTGGTTGGATACTGTCGTTTTTAAAATACGCGCGGGCAGTATAAGCATTTGGAAAGCTATAAGGCTTATCAAGGCAGCCCAGCTCCTCGCCAAGTAGCCTACAGTATTCGATTTTTTCAAAATAATCGCTTACGCTTGCACCAATTCGACCCTTTACATCGGCTCTTTCTAAAATACATAGCTTTCTTATAGAAAAGCAAGTAGCCAGCTTGACTTGATACGACACCTTAAGCATTTTATGGTTTGGGTTATTATTGGTTATTGCAAAGGGTGGATATGAATGGTATTTTATGAAAGCACAGACACTCTCACGCATATTTTGCTTTTCCTTAGTGCCGCAAAGACCGTATTCACGCCACAAAAGCTCTCTTGCCATAACAGCTCCTGTTTTTGCGTGGCGTGGGGACACTATCTTCCCGTCCTCCAGCTTGGAGCATTTTATTTTGCCAATATCGTGAAGAAGCGAGGCTAGAAAAAGAATTTCCCTTTCCTTAGCTGTAAGCTCCCAATATTCATTATCTGAAATAAGTGATTCACACACCATCTTAGTATGGGTATATACATCGCCCTCGCTATGATACTCGGGGTTTTGCTGTGTTTCCGCCATTTTTAAAAATATAGGGGAGAGTGTTGTTTTTTTAAGCAAATTCCAATCAATTTTATCGTCCTTGCTTTTTGGAAAAAGGTTTAAAATTTCCTTTAGCTTATCTATCATATATAGTAGTCAACGCCTTCCTTTAGCATATTGGGAACTATCGGACGGGATTGCCAGTGTGAGTTTGAGGCTAAAATTTGTTGAACAAATTCGTGTCTTACATACTTAAAGCGCTCCTTAACCACTCCGTCCTCCTCCAGTTTAATATAAAGTCCCTCCATTGTGGTTGAATTGTCTGTTTCGTTTACCTGTCTTTCCACATCAAGACCGTGTCTTCTTGCGATTTCTCTTAGATTTTCAATATGGTTGTCTGTAATGTAATTAGAATGTCCGATTAAGGATATAATATCCTCCTTTTTAGTATAAAAGCCCTCGCCAATAACCGGCACTGATGATACAATGCCCATTTTAGAGGTCATTTCTCTTCTTCTTTTTGTGTCAAGAAATTCCTTTTTTTCTCTGTCGAAAATATCAAATTCCATAAAGTAATGCGGTAATGCATCATAGAAAACAGTATGCTTTGCGTACATCCATTCTCCATACATTACATATCTGTCACCCAGCACATCAAAAAAGATATCTTGATTAGCCCTTGCCCATCTTTTTAGTGGGTTATAATGTCTTTCTCTGTATTCATCTACTGAAAGGCTAAGGTAGTGACCTCTGCTTTGCAGAAGTAAATTTTCATCACCGTCGAAGGAAATTGCAGAGTTAGCGCCGTCAATCTTTTCTTCTATAACTATGTGTCTTCCAAAAATGTGCTTAAAGGGCACTTGACTTAAGTCCTCGTCGCCCTTTTGTAATCTAGAGCCCTCAAGATGCGGGGTTCTGGGATATTTAATAATGCTGTAATCATAATTCATAGCATTTTCCTCCTTTTATTTTTAGTTTTTTTAGAAAACAAAACGCACCTATGGCAAGCCATAAGTGCGCTAGATTTTAGTAATTATCTGTTTAGAATTAACTTTGTTAGCTCAACAGGGTCAACAATTTCGTTACCCTTATAAACTCTCATATTACCGGAAGCAATCTCGTCAATTAAGATAACCTCGCCGTTATTGTAGCCAAATTCAAACTTGATGTCCCATAAATCAAGACCGATTGTCTTTAGGTCGTCAGCAACAATCTTAGTAATTTTAAGAGTTTGCTCCTTTAGGCTCTCGAACATTTCAGGTGTCATAACCTTTAATGCTACAAGACCCTCGCCTGTTACAAGTGGATCGCCCTTTTCATCGTTCTTGAAGGTACACTCAACATAACCACCCTCTAATCTGGTGCCATTCTTAATGTACTCGCCATATCTACGAATAAAGCTACCTGTTGCTACAAGACGACAGATTACCTCAAGACCGTTACCGCCTAGGTCCTTACCGAAGCAAGTTGCTGGAAGAACTTCCATAGTAGCATTTTCTATGTCAGCTGATACATAGTGAGTCTTAATGCCTGCCTTCTTACATAGCTCAAAGTAGTATACAGATGTTTCAAGGTTTGCCTTACCAATACCCTCGATTGTAAGTCCTACGCTATTTTCGCCCGGATCGAAAACTCCGTCCTTACCTGTGCAATCGTCCTTAAATTTTAGAAGAACATTGCCATTCTCAAGCTGGTAAACATCCTTTGTTTTGCCTTGGTATAATTTTTCCATAATTTGCTCCTTTGTTTTCAAAAAATCTTACGAGGATATTTTAACATTATATTGCTGATTTTGCAATATTTTTTTACAATAAATTACATAAAATTTTGCACAAACTTTTCCACACTAAAATTAGTTTTTTTGTGAATTTGCATTATTTACAAATTTTTTAATTGGGAATAGCGCTCTTGTTTCCTTTTTGTAAATTTCAAAGCCTTCCTTTTTGCTTTGTCTTTTATCCTGCATAGGTATGCTTACAATTAAAAACATAAGTGTATTTATAAAAGCGCCTGCAAATAGATACCACATATTTGGTAAGGCACACACAACCATACCGAAAACGCCCCACCACATTACAATCTCACCTAAATAATTTGGGTGGCGAGAATACCTCCATAGACCGTTTCTTATAAATGTACCGTTCTTGTTTTTTCTGTACTTGTGCATTTGAAAATCGGACACTCCCTGTAGGATAATTGCACAAATTGATACTAAGAAAAAGAACAGGCTACCGTAATTAAAGCTAAGCTCACTTGTGAAAGCAAATATGGTTGGCAGCATACATAAATATACTACAATTGTTGGGAACATATGTATGCCTAAAAGGTTAATTAACGGATACATTCTGCCTGTTTTTTCATTTAGCATAGTGTAGCGCCAATCCTGATGTGTCAGATTTTTAAAGGTATATGCCCAGTTTAAGGTTAAACGAATGCCCCATAGCATAATTGCTATAAAAATTAATGTGCTAACAAAATTAAAGCCACAAGTAAACGCCTCATAGCATACAATCACAATAGGCGCTACACTCCAGTATGGATCGTAAACAGATGCGTTTTCAAGCACTACACTATATAAAAATGTAATCAGTGTGGCTACTATATCGGCAATTAAAAGATTGACTGCAAAATTAAAGGGTAGCATATCATATATGATAATTCCACCACAGATAGCTACTAAATATACAAGCGCTATCATTAAAAAGCTTTTTGGTCTGCTATTTTTGATTTTCTCCATTTTTTAATCCTCACTTAAGTTTATAGATACAGGTGCGTCGATTTTTAGTGAATTTTTCGTTACTATGCAGTCATAGGCAAGAATTTTAACACCTGCCCTTTCTGCACGCGCAAGCGCCTCGCCAAATTCTCTGTGAGTTTTATAATTTGGCTTAAATTCTCTTACACCCTTCATTTGAATTACAAATAAAATGTAGCTTTCGTAGCCGTCATTCTTAGCCCTTATTAGCTCATTTATATGCTTTATTCCTCGCTCGGTGGGAGCGTCGGGGAACATAGCTATTCCGTTATTTTCAAGCGTTACCCCCTTAACCTCAATTAGCGATTTATCATTTACGCATATATCAATGCGTGAGCTTCCATATGTATATTCGGGCTTGATTTTTGCATCTTGACAATTTTCCCTTATAAATTCTAAGGCTACCTTATTTGGTGCTTGGGAGTCCATATTAACAAGAGCTTCACCCTTATATACAGCTATTAGGTCGTATTTTGTTTTTCGTTCAGTATTGTCTGACACCTCTAAAAGCACTCTTGCACCATTAGTAAGCAGCTCCTTGCATCTGCCCGTATTTTTTACATGAACTACTTCTCTTTTGCCATCTATTTCAACATATGCAATAAAGCGATTTGGTCGGCTGATAAATTTTCCTTCTATTATATTATTATATTTCATTTTACACCTCGCTTTTTTAATTATAGCATATGAAATACAAAAAATCTCGCATTTTAGCGAGATTTTATTGTATTTTTTATAAATGACGGTAAATAGAATAATGCCGGCACAATAATATAAAGTGCATAAATTATAACCGTAATTACCGGCTTCGGTGTATTTCCAAAGATGGCAGGTAAGAAGAATGATGTTCCTCTAAACCACATATAGTCAACGCCTAACGCATAATCTACTATAACAGCAGGAATAGATACAATTAGCGATGGCACTGAGGGTAAAATTAACTCGTACCATTTTTCACACCTGTAGGAATGATAGCCTGTAAGTAGCATAGCGAGGGCGCAAAATAGCATAGCACCATGGTAAAGCATTGTGTGGAAGCCTGCAAAGGAAATTGCAGAATAGTTTGGCAATACTGTTACAGGATAGAAAAAGTTTACCGTAGCGCCTAGCACACCAAGTGTACAAACATAGCCACAGGCGCATTTTTTTACTATATTCTTGCCCCAAATTGCAAACGGTAGTGCGTACATAATTATGCTACATGGGTAAAGCGGTAGGTTTCCGTAAATTTCAAACTTAACCTCTCTGCCGCCAAAGGTTTCCCACATAATTTTAATAACCTCAAAGGCTACTAAGCAAATCCAAATAATTGTTAAAATCCTTTTAAAGGATTTTTCTGTGTACCTTTTCTTAAGCAGGATAGCAAAGCCAATTACCATTGCAAGCACGATAGCAGACACTGCAAAATGTAACGGTGTAAACATTGTGCCAATTAACATTTCTCTATCAAGAAAATCCTTATGGGTAAAGAAATTCTTTAATACATATAAAAGCTTATCCATAATATTCTCCTATTATTTTTATGCCTGTTTAGTTTAGCATATATAATAGGAAAAGTAAACAATTTTTAATATATTTAACAATTTATTCAAATTCTTTTATTGCCTTTACAACAGCCTCGGCGCATATGTCAATGCCCTTGTCGCTTAGGTGAATTTTATCACATTCCTTGATATTTCCGTGAATATCCTTGGCTACAATAGAGTGTAGGTCGTTGATTTGTACGCCTAATTTTTGCAAATGTGGCACGATAATTTCATTAAAGCGCTCAATTTTATCGTTATGTGTCCATTCAAACTCGTCCCATACGGGTGTGGTTGTAGCAAAAATTACATTTGGTGTGATTTTTAAAAGTAGCTTTGCTATACGAGTCATATTTTCGATATATTCTTCCTCGCTTGTAAAAAGTCCGTCATCAAAAATCTCGGTGCAATCCCAAAGTCCGTTATTCCAGTGGATTACATCTGCGCCCTTGATAATATCCTGCCAGTCGAAAAGTCCGCGAAGCGTATATTTAGCAAAGCGACAGTTATCCTCAGGCTGACATACCTCGTAGCTATCTCCCAGTAATTCCGGCACTTTTGTACCGTATCCCCATAAGCGAATAGAGTCGCCTAGTAAAACAATTTTCTTTTTCATTTTAATTCTCCTTAAAAATTACTACATTTTTAATATACTATATAAAATAAAAAAATGCAAGCGTTTGCTTGCATTTTTAGATTATTTAGTTCATTTCCTTAAGTAGCTTATTTACGCTGGATAGCTTTACGCATAATGTAAATAGCTCGGTTGCGATTACTAGGTCGGAAAGCGGTGGATATGACGGTGCAATTCTGATATTAGAATCGTGTGGGTCCTTACCGTATGGATAGGTAGCACCTGCGCCTGTCATTACAACGCCTGCCTTCTTACATTTTGCAACAATATCCTTTGCACAGCCATCAAGTGAGTCAAAGGAAATAAAGTAGCCACCCTTTGGCTTTGTCCATTCGCCTATTCCAAGACCGCCTAGCTCTCTTTCAAGAATTTCTAAAACAGCCTCGAATTTTGGACGAAGGATGTCGGCGTGCTTTCTCATATGCTCAACCATTCCGTGAATATCACCGAAGAAACGAACATGGCGAAGCTGATTTACCTTATCGTGACCGATAGTTTGAACGGATAGCTGTACCTTGATTTCCTCCAGGTTATTTTTTGAGGTTGCAAGGGCTGCGATACCTGAGCCCGGGAAGCTGATTTTTGAGGTTGATGCAAACTTATAAACGAGGTCAGGATTGCCTGCTCTTTTACATTCTGCAAGAATTTCAACAAGGTGGTCCTGCTCCTCATCATATAAATGGTGAATTGTATAAGCATTATCCCAGAAAATTCTAAAGTCCTTAGCTGCCGGCTTTAGTCTTGCAAAGCGGCGAACAGTTAAATCGCTATATGAATAGCCCTGTGGGTTTGAATACTTTGGCACGCACCAAATACCCTTAATGGACTCGTCCTCGGAAACCAGCTTTTCAACAATATCCATATCAGGTCCGTCGGGTGTCATTGGCACAGTTATCATTTCGATACCAAAATACTGTGTAATTGCAAAGTGTCTGTCATAGCCCGGTACAGGACATAAAAACTTAACCTTGTCAAGCTTTGCCCAAGGGGTTGAGCCCATAACACCGTGACTCATTGCTCTTGCAATTGTATCATACATTACATTAAGGCTTGAGTTACCGTAAATGATAATATGGTCGTGTGGCACCTCCATCATATCGGCAAGAAGCTCTTGCGCCTCCTTAATGCCATCAAGCACGCCATAGTTACGACAGTCTGTTCCGTCATCGCAGGTCAAGTCTGCCTCGCTGGATAAAACATCCATCATTCCCATAGATAAGTCAAGCTGTTCAACGCAAGGCTTTCCTCTTGCCATATTTAGCTTTAAATCCTTGCTCTGATATTCTTTATATTTCGCCTTTAGCTCAGCCTGTAATGCTAAAAGCTCTTCCTTTGTTAGTTCTGTATATTTTTTCAT
>JAGAJV010000123.1 GCA_017625915.1 Clostridia bacterium | reverse complement strand
CCCTTCTTCTCGCCTACACCTCGCGATGCAAACCTTGGGAGTCGCTTTCGGGTTGGTCGGTAACTACCTCCCAACGGACTTTCACCGCAGAGTATTGATATGCCCGTCATACTAGAAAACAGATGCGATTTTGTCGCATCTGTTTTGTTTTTAATATTCAATATTATCAGGCAGCTCGATACGTTCCATACCATCGGGCTCAAAGGGCTCGCTATATTTTTTGTATCGAATGTAAAAATATTTGACCTCGTGCTTTAAATATTCTTTTGGTATAATTACTAAATCAAGAATATATGTTCGTGTATAGTCACTTATCCATTCGTGCTTCTCTGACATAAAGGTAATTGAGGCTGTACCATGCACGGTGGTCGTAAAATTAACAAAATCACCATAAAGGTATTCTGAGATTGTATAAAAGCGTCTATTAAATGCTAAAATGAAATTATTTTCAAAATCTATATTTTGAAGCTTATTATATTCGCTATAGCCCTCAACAATGCTTTCAAGCTCCTCATAGGAATTTATAATTGAATAGCTTTTCTCTAATTTTACATCTTCCTCGTTTGGTGAGGCTATTATAACATTTTCAAACGGACCGTTATAAATTATCTCGTTGGTTACCTCTACTCTTACTCCGCTTATTTCTATAGGGATTTCAGCTTTTGGAATTGAGATAAAATAGAGCATATCATACATTGCATCCGTGCCGCTGCTACTGCGTTCAAAGGCATATAGATACACCATCTTATTTCCACCTACTCTTGCATTATAGAAGCCTTTTTTAATCATTCCGGAGCCACCCTCTATCAGATTTACGGCTAGAATATAGTTATTTTCAAAGGTTGCTTCGTCAAATACCATATCAGCAGTTATATTATCCTCTATTTCGTCATGCTTATAAGCATCAAACGTCTCTGTAAATTGCGTGTAGTCAATTAATAGCTTATATTTCCAATCAAGCTTTTTGCTGTAATGCAAATCCATTGCATAAAAATCGTATGATGTAATATTTTGCTCAACGCTACAGGACGGATAGCTTCCGTAATTTATTACTGTATTTTCGATAATAATTTGTCTTTCAATTCCAATTGAATCCCTTTCAATGCAAATGAAATAACCGCTTTTTTTGCTTGTTGCCTTCTCGTTCTCTACAAGATAGGAAATATAGATGCTTGTGTCGTCTGACCTTTCGGCAGATTGAAAAATCTTATAATCGTATTTATCCTCTAAGTAAACTATATAATATTCTCTGTAGTATTTACCACCGATATTGGAAGCATTAAAGTTAGTGCCGAATCTTTTATTAAAATCCTGCATCTCCACCTTGGTGGTGATGTGGCAGGTATCTCCTGATTGCAAGGAATAATTAGTATTATCAAAATCCTTTTTTATAATATCCGGCTCAAAAAAGTCATTAAAGGTAGTGTTTGCACTTATGCTTAGATCACCTGTTTTCCAAGCACCCTCTAAATGAGATTTAGGAACTACTACATATTCGTACTCTATTTTGTTTTTATAGTATTCCTCGTCGTAAATCTCTTCCTTTAGGTCCTCAATACTACCATATAAAATTTGCTCGTAATAAGGGGTTAGATAAAGCTCAATTTCAAGGCTGCATGCTCCTTGTCCGTCCGTGGTCTCCTCCCATACTACACTCGCATTTGCAAAGCCTAAGCGTTGTGGGTCAACTCCTACTAATTTAAGGACTAAAACGCAGTTATCCTTAAAAATTTCCTCGTCAATATAAAATTCCGCCTTGTCTAAAAGCTCACGGTGGGTTTCTATTATTGTGTAAGAGGAATGCTGTTTTTCTGCAAGCTCTGTCCCGTAATATACTCCGCCACGAAAGGTTTTATAAAAATCTACGTAACTATATTTTATTGTAGCGTTATCAATTTTATAGTCCTTTAATTCAGTAGCTCCCTTTTCTATGATATATGAGTTTAAATTTATATATTTGATGCTATCTATATTTTTGACATCAAGAGGAATAATGTTTAAAAATGCTCTCTCGTCCTTTTTATCGGATAAATTATAGTTTCTTGAAATTGTAATAGTATCCCTCTCTACTATTGGATTTGTAAATGCTAGGACATTATCAAATCTATTTTTTGAAAAGCATACCAAATAGCTTGGCGTTATATCTAGCTTTTCTTCGTTTATTGGCAGATTTCTATCCTTAATATAGCTTAAAAGCTCTTCACGACTCATTAATTCTGTTAGTGCATCTAGCTGTCTAAAATCATTATCTACCGATATTTGCATAGTCTTTATATAGTTGGCACTCTCTTTTTCTATGTGTAAGACGCCTATATCAGACCAATTTATAATTTCCGACCTTGGCACCTCCAGATAATAAAGCTCGTTATTATCAACTATACCGCTATCGTTATGAACAATAGTTACCTTTAGCTTTTCATCCTCCATTCTTAAATTTCTAAAGCCTATTAAGCCTGCGGTATCGTGCCTGTAAAGACATCTTATTACAACGATATAGCTATTATCAAAAAGCTCCTTATCAAGAGTAACTCCGTATTCGGTTATTCTTTTAGCCTCCCCGTAGCTTTCGATTATCTCATATTCCGCCATACCGACATCTACAATATCATACGAATAATCTAAATTATTACCGTAGTATTCGCCTAAAGCATAGGCGGTATAAACATCCTTGCTTTGTGTATTATGGCTTACTACCAGTTTTTCTGTCTGCTGATTTTCCTGCTCCTCTTGCTCGCTATCTAAGCTATTATCGGGCAAATTGTTATTGCAGGCTGAAAATACTAAAATTAAAGCTATTATTGCTAATATGGAAATGAATTTTTTCATTTTATCAGCTCCTTTTCTTATTTACTCAATGCGTTTTCTGTACGGTTAGCATCCTTTATCGAATAGACCTGTATTAAATTAATTTCCTTATCGCCCAGAAGTCCTTCGTTCCTAGGCACAGCAATTAGGAATAATGTATTATGTGATACTCCGCTATCAAAGCCATCATTTCTTTGGTATATATTTATAGCGCCTGCACCTATGTGAACATTAAAATATTCGCTATTTGTTGAGTAGCACTCCATAGATTTATATATTGCTATTACATAATTTTCATTGAATACGCTTTCTTCAAATACATCGCTGACGTTCTTATCAATATATTCATTAAATAATGCAGTTAGCTCCTCATAGCTAGTTATTAACTTACTTGAAAATTCAGGGCGCTTAAGTAGCTTTGTTTTCCCCTTTGTGCAAGCGTTAATATCTGCTGTAAAGGTTTGATGCTTCTCAAATTCCTTTTCAGTATCTATCTTATATTTTTTACCGCTTAAATCGGTAATACTAACAGTTAGTGAAACACTGTTTTCTATATATTGATTTTTTGTATCTATTGCAAAGCATATAAGTGTAGGACACTTGTGTTCATCCTTTGTGGCGCTTACATTCTTATATATGTTAATTTTTGCTTTATTTCCTATAATTCCAAAATCGCTATAGCTATAAATGCTACTTGATGCTTCATTGGCGTATATCACAAGCCACTCGTAATATTCTGTCAGGTTAAGATTATATAACTCATTAAATTCCTGTACCTCTGATTTATTTGCAAGCAGCCAGCTATCAAATTCCTTTATACCAAGATGAGATAAGTCGGTTTCCTTAAGCATTCTGGCAAAATTCTTTGTATAAATATCTCTATTCTCAACGGTGAGCTTACCTGTTTTGCTCATTTTATTCAAAATTGATTTTGGCAAAACAAGATAATGATAATATACCGATATATCCCAGCCGTCCTTAATTTGTTCATCGTCACCGGTAGTATCGTAAATAAAATATTGATTGCCTACATCTGCTTTTACTGTTAAAGCTGTAGCATTTAAATCATATAATCCTATTATTGAGGAGATATTTTCCCGTAATATTAATACGCAACTATCGTTAAATAGTGACTTATCGATTTCGTAATTTCTTACATTTTGCTTTAGCTCCTCGTATGATGAAATAATGATATAATTTTGGGTTTCTGTAAGTGCGTTACCAATATATTGTCCTCCGTCAAAATGAGGATAATATTCGGTTTTATGCTTTATTACATCAACTGCTTCCATTTGAGTTTTGCGCATTGGTATGCTTTTATTTAAGCCATACGAGCATAGCTCAACTGTTGTTATACCGTCTAATTCATAGCTTGATGAAATCGGGATAATATCTAAAAATGCTCTTATACCATTTTTATCATTTATGCTATAATCTCTTGTTATTGTAATTTTTCCGTTTTCTACATTTAAATAACGGTAGCTTAAACGGTCGTCAAATGAGCCTTTAGAATAACAGGCTAAAAAGTGACTGTTATCTACTGTATTAAAGGATCGAATTGGTAAATTTATACCTTGCTCCTCTAGCCATCTGCTAAGCATATCTGCTTCTATCAAGTGCATTTGCCCATCCTCGATTTTTTCGCTGGAGTTAATCTGTATTTGTCTTGTATTTAGGTAATCGTATTCTAGGCTGGTTATGTTGATATAATATTCGTCCTCAATGTTTTTAAGTTGATTTTTAGGAACTAGTATAAATGCGTCGTTTATATAATTTCCGTATGAGTTAGACAGTACCTCTGTTACCTCGGTAATATAAAGCTGACCGTTAATATAGCTTAAATCCTTAAAGAAAGCTGTTTTGGTCTTATAACCCGTTCCCTCTCTTACAATTGCAAGAATATAATAATCATTAAAGATTTCTTTTCTTAATATTTCGCTATTGCTAGTTAGGCTAACTGCCTCACCGTAGGTTTTTATAATTTTATATGTGGGTACATTTGGAGCAATAGGAGATTTTTCGCCTATGTATTGACCTAGGTCTATTTGTGTATAAACATTTTCACTTTTATCCTCTTTTGCATATAAGATTACTTGTGATGTGCTTTGATTATCCTGCTCGTCATTATTGCTTGTGACCTGTGTATTCCTTGGATTTTCTACTGAACAAGAGATTAAAAATAAAAATGATAAAAGAGAAAATACAAGTATAATCATTAATAATTTTTTCATAGCTTTTAGCTCCCTTCTCCATTTCTAGCTTCATAATAGCATATCTTTAAGGATAATTCACAAATTGAAGGGATGTTTCAAATATTGTTCACTGAATTTTCATATTTTTCACATAATCAACAAATTAGTATCATAATTCAGAGAATTATTGTGCATTATTAACAATAAAGCATCGTTTGATTTAAACGATGCATTTTCTATATGCAGAGGGGGAATTTGCCTGTGAACTTTACAAATAAAAAAAATCAACTATTTCGTTTTTGAAATAGTTGATTTTTATTTTAGTGCTTAAGCTCGGTAAAGCCAATTTTGCGTCTTACCTTGGACATTGTGCGTCTTGCGTTTTTGTAGGCATCCTCAGCGCCCTTAGCCATTACCTGTTCAAGATATGCTTTATCCTTCATTAAACGGTCAAATTCGCTTCTTACAGGCGCTAAAGCATCTGCACAAGCCTCGCCTACTGCAAGCTTAAAGTCGCCATAGCCCTTACCTACAAATTCCTTTTCTGCTTCCTCGATAGTTTTATTGGTAAAGCAAGAATAGATTGTAAGTAGGTTTGAAATGCCCTCCTTACCCTCTCCGTGAATAATCTCACAGCCAGAGTCGGTAACTGCTCTTTTGAACTTTCTTATAATATCGTCCTTTGAATCCAGGATTCTTACAACTGCATTTTCGTTTGTATCGGACTTACTCATTTTCTTAATTGGGTCTTGAAGAGACATTATCTTTGCGCCCTCCTTGGGAATATACCCGTCAGGGACAACAAAGGTCTCGCCGTAAACCTGATTGAAGCGATTTGCAATATCTCTTGCAAGCTCAAGGTGCTGCTTTTGGTCAACACCTACAGGAACAAGCTCCGTTTGATATAAGAGAATGTCGGCTGCCATTAGTGCAGGATAAGTGAAAAGACCTGCGTTAATATTGTCAGCATTTTTTGCGCTTTTATCCTTGAATTGAGTCATACGGGATAGCTCGCCAAACATTGTATAGCAATCTAAAATCCAGCCTAGCTCTGCGTGCTGTGGTACATGGCTTTGTACAAATAATGTATTCTTTTCCGGGTCAAGACCGCAAGCTATATAAAGCGCCAGTGTTTCATAGGTTCTACGGCGTAATTCTGCCGGGTTTTGTCGAACTGTAATTGCATGCATATCTACTACGCAATAATAGCAATGATAGTCCTCTGAGAATGCGCCAAAATTCTTAATTGCTCCAAGATAGTTTCCTATTGTTAGATTTCCAGATGGCTGTACACCTGAAAATACTACCTTTTTATCGTTAAACATAATGTTATGCTCCTGTGATGATTAAATATATATTTTATATAATATCACAGTTTTTCTTGGTTTTCAACATTTTTTTCTTTTTTAATTGATTTATATACTGTTTTTCCAGCAAAAGCCACAAAGGGCGCAATTATCATTCCGCCTATACCTAAAATTTTTAGTCCTGCATACATTGCAAAAAGCGTTACAAGGGGATGTACATTCATTTGCGAGCTTAATATTCTTGGCTCGGCAAACTGGCGAATTATATATACTATTACAAATAGGACGATAAGTCCAATTCCTACAAAGGTATTTCCGCTAATTAGCTCTACTATTGACCAAGGGATAAGCACAGTGCCTACTCCTAAAACGGGTAGCATATCAACAAATGATATAAGCAACGCAAGCAAAAAGCTACTTTTTATACCTAAAATAAGAAAGCCTGAAAAAAGCTGTGCAAATGTAATAAATAATAAAATCAAATAGGATCTTAGGTATTTGATAACTACGCTTACTATTTCTCTTTTGATTATGGGTAGCTTGCCTGCCAGCTTTTTGGGAAAAAGGTCTAGTAATTTTTCGGCAATTAGGTCGTAGTCCTTGGAAAAATAAAATAGAGATAATAGTATTACAACGAGAGTTATTATAAATGCAGGTAATGAGGAAATAAAGGACGCCATAATTGATGTTAGCTTACTGCTTAAGTCCTTAAAGCCATTGCCTATTATATCTATTACTACATTATAAAGGCTTTCGTCCATTCCCGGTAGAATGCTATTTAAAAACGGGAATTTATCCTTAAAGCCCTCTATTGCTTCAAATGCGTTTGAAAGAAAGTTGTCTTCCTTGGAAAGATTATCGAGTATTGCGTTTGTTATGCTTCCTAGCTGCTCGAGGGCGTATGATACGGCAATTACAGCTATATAAACTGTTAAAAAGAGTAAAACGAAAATTACAAGCATACTTGCAAATTGCTTTGGTATTTTTCTTTTTGAGCACATTTTATTAATAATAGGTCGTGCAAGTGCTACTATAAGCAAGGAAAAGGCAAAGGGTAAAATTATACCTAGTGCGTATTTTAAAAAGATATACACTAAAGCAAGAATGGCTATTATAGATATGCTTATATAAGCTATTTTTTTATATTTTTCCATTTTGTGCCTCGAATTAAATTTAATTGATAAATTTATTATATTTATATTTGATTTTTTTATGCTTATATGTTACAATATGCTTGTTATTAAAATTTACGAGGTGATTTTTATGGTAAGAATTGAAATGGAAACAGGTGGAGTGATTGAAATTGAGCTTTATGAGGACAAGGCTCCTATTACCTGTGCTAATTTTAAAAAGCTAGCTCAGGAGGGCTTTTATGACGGTCTTATTTTCCACAGAGTTATAGCGGGCTTTATGATTCAGGGTGGTGACCCAACAGGTACAGGCTGTGGTGGCTCTCAACAAAATATTAAGGGCGAATTTTTAGTAAATGGCTTTAAAAATGAGATTTCACACGAAAGAGGTGTTATTTCTATGGCCAGAAGCCAGAATTACAACTCTGCATCATCACAGTTCTTTATTTGCCATGCAGATGCAAAGTTTCTTGACGGTCAATATGCTGCATTTGGCAAGGTTGTAGCCGGTATGGATGTCGTTGACGAGATTGCTTCTGTTAAGACAGACGGCAGAGATAGACCATTTATTGATATGAGAATGAAGAAGGTTACTCTTATCTAAAATGAAAAGAAGCGTAATTAGGGATATAATCATTTTTGCTATGCTTGGCACAATAATGTTTATATCCAAGCTGATTATGGAGTTTTTGCCCAATATACATGCGGTTGCTATGTTTATTGCTGTATTTACCCTTGTTTACAGGTGGCGTGCATTAATTCCAATTTATGTGTATGTATTTTTAGTAGGGCTTGTTAACGGATTTAATTTATGGTGGTATCCATATATTTATATTTGGACTATTCTTTGGGCATTGATTATGCTTATACCTAAAGGGCTATCTATTAAGAAAAAGGCTGTAATTTCGGCTATTTTCTGTGCGTTACACGGAATAGCATACGGTACACTCTATGCACCGTTTCAAGCGCTTGCCTTTGGTCTTAATTTTGAGGGTATGATTGCTTGGATTGTGGCTGGCTTTCCATTTGATATTGTGCATATGTGCGGTAATATTGCTATGTCGGTGCTGATTGTGCCTTTATACAATGTTATTAATAAGCTAGAAAATAAAAGAAATATATAAAAATTACTGTTGCATTTACGCAACAGTAATTTTTTATATAATTGGTGGTGAAAATAACTCCTTTAATTCGTCAATGGTGTTAGCTTTCTCCCAGTTAGCCATCCCCTGACTCCAAACTAAGCTATCAGGTAATAGCTCACCTGATGCAATCATTTCAGTCAATTTTGCAATATCATACGGACCTGTAGGTTTTCCGTCCTTTGCAACATTATAAACAACAGTTGGAACGGGTGGTGGAGTGGCAACATAACCATTTCCTGACATAGCGCCATTCATTACAGATGCAATATTTTGACCTACTACACCTCCAACAGCCATACTTGCCATCATAGCAGCAGGATTAAAGCCCATACCTCCGTTTCCGCCTAAGTCTACATTGCCTGCATTATTGGCTCCCATTTGCCCAAGAGCTTCTGCTCCTGCTATACCGACCTCTGCTTGCTTTTCGATTTGATATGCACCAAGATTTGCACTCTTTGTTTGCATATGCTTAGCGTATTGCTCTTCTTCGCGCTGAATACGCAGGTTTTCAGCATAATTTTCAATATTTGCCTCGGTTTGCGCTTTAACATAGGCAGATGTAATATCCGTTGTTATTTCAACCAGCTCACGATAACCACTACTTGACTTATCAATTTCAATGATGCCTATATCAATAGCTGAAGCGATAACACCAAAATTTTTCTTTAATTTTTCCCTTAACTCTTCTTCAACTATATCATTAATGGCTGATGTTCTTGCTTCGATTTTTACAACCGGAATATTATGTGTAGTTGGTGCATTTGCAACAGTATCCTTTACATATCTGCTTACAGTATCACGGATTTGATTTTGAAAATCGTCTAAGCTAAAGCTATCAAGTCTATGTAATTTTATAAATTCCTTGTAATCGTTAATTTTAAAGCTGATAGTTCCTCTTACAGCAACAGGAACAGCAAAGTCGGGATATCGTGGGTCGCATACATCAAAATACGGAACAACAATTTTTGTTTGAATTATATTAGCTAAATTTATAAAATATATTTCTGCTTGAAATGGTGTGTCGCCACCATAAAATGCACCTAAAATACTAGTTAAAACAGGAAGATTGGCGGTCTTGATTTTTTCCTCATACGGACCGACTACATAATCCTGCATTGTTCTGTCCTTTTGCTTATAGACAAATACTGCAACCTCGCCGTCCTTTACACGCAATTTAGAACCTGTTCTTATTGAAATTTCTCTTTTATGCTCTCCTAGCTTTGTTCCGTTTGGATGCCATTTCCAAATTAAATATGTTGGCTCGTCACAACGGATAACATCGGCAATTATGCCTACTTTCTTTTTAAAGAATCCCATATAGAACCTCCTATTCATAATAATAAATTTTAATTATTGCATCTTGTAAATAAACCAAATCTTTTGTGAATTTGCTTTCTCCGTTTATTGTTATGTTTTTTACTGTATCTGCTTTATGAAACAAATTCCATCCATCCTCAATAGTTTCTATATTTTTAAAGCCTCGTTGTTCGAGCAACTCAACAACATCCTCATATTTTTTGCCTAACAAATCATCATAATTATAGCCTACACTTATGCTTCTTGGTGTTCCATTTAAATATATAACGATCACACTGTCTTGAGAAAACTTTGAATTTTTTTCAAAATCTCTTTCTCCATTAAAAGTAATATATCTCGTTTCACCTATATCGTAATAATATTCCCAATCTGTTTTTTCAATATCTATATAAGCAAAACCCTTGGATTCTAAAATGCTACATATTTCAGTTGATGTTAATTTACTTAAATCATATGCATCGTAACCAATTTCTACAAGCTGAGGTGGCAAATTGTAATATATGGTAACAATTGAATCTTGT
>JAGAJV010000017.1 GCA_017625915.1 Clostridia bacterium | reverse complement strand
TGCCTTGCGTACACGAGGGCAAAACCTGCTATGATAGCACTCCGGAGGATTTTGCTTGCGAAATGAAGGAAATTGCCGATATGGGAGCGCGCATTTTAGGCGGATGCTGCGGCACAACGCCTGAGCATATAAGCTTGCTTACAAAAGCTTTAAAGGACAAGCAACCAAAACCAATAATAAAGAAGAATATAACAGTGGTGTCCTCATATTCACAAGCTTGCGTGTTTGAAAACAAGGTTGTGTTAATAGGCGAGAGAATAAATCCAACAGGAAAGCCAAAGCTAAAAGCAGCCCTTCGCGAAAACAATATGGACTATATTATATCCGAGGCCATCGGTCAAGAGGAGAAGGGTGCAAATATGCTTGATGTCAATGTAGGCTTACCTGAAATTGACGAAAAGAATTTCCTATATAGAGCTATCAAGGAAATTCAAGCTGTATCAGCATTGCCATTACAAATTGATACCTCAAACAAGGAAGCGCTTGAAATTGCAATGCGTGTATATAACGGTAAGCCACTTGTAAACTCCGTTAATGGTGAAAAAGCAAGCATGGAGGCTGTTTTTCCACTTGTTAAAAAATATGGAGGGGCTGTAATTGCACTAACCCTTGACGAAAAGGGAATACCCGAAACTGCCGAAGAAAGATACGAAATTGCAAAGAAAATCGTTGATACCGCAAAGAAATACGGTATTGACAAAAAGGATATAATCGTTGACACACTATGCTTAACTGTAAGCTCGAATAAAAATGCACCAAGTGTTACCCTTGATGCTATGAAAATGATAAAGGAAAGATTAGGTGTTAAAATATCACTAGGTATTTCCAATGTATCATTTGGCTTGCCTAAGCGTGACTTTATAAATGCCAGCTTCTTTACACTAGCCCTTGAAAACGGACTAGACGGTGTAATTATGAATCCTTATTCCGAGGAAATGATGAAAGCATATTATGCTTATAATGCACTAAAAGGACTTGACCCTGTGTGCGAAGAATACATTAATTTTGCCTCTAATGCCGAGGAAATAAATACACAGCTAACAGATTTAACTCTTGAAAAAGCAATTATCAAGGGACTTAAAAACGAAGCTAAAGAGCTTACAAAAGCATTAATTACAAACACTCCCCCTCTTGAAATTGTTAATAACCATATAATTCCTGCACTAAATAAGGTAGGCTCGGATTATGAAAAGGGAATATCCTATTTGCCACAGCTTTTAATGAGTGCAGAAACTGCAACGGTAGCCTTTGATGTTGTTAAAGAAAATGTCAAGGCCGACGAAAGCACTGTTAAGGGTGAGATTATAATTGCAACTGTCAAGGGTGATATTCACGATATTGGTAAAAATATTGTAAAGGTAATTTTACAGAATTATGGATACAGGGTGCACGATTTAGGCAAGGATGTTTTACCTGAAAGGGTGCTGGAATGTGTGGATAAAACAGGTTGTCAGCTTGTAGGCTTATCGGCGCTGATGACCACAACCGTGCCTGCTATGGAGCAAACAATAAGACTAGTTAAAGAAAAACACCCCACCACCAAAATAATGGTTGGTGGAGCAGTGTTAAATCCCGAATATGCAGAAATGATAGGCGCAGATAAATACGCCAAGGATGCTATGGATTCAGTCCGTTATGCCCAAGACATTTTTAACAATTAACAAAAAAGACTTTTGATTTTGTTCAAAAGTCTTTTTTGTTATTTATTCGTGTGAAGCTACCTCGTTTTTACATTTTCCTGTTTTAAAAAATTCCAAGGTATTTTCAATACTGGTTTGCGCAATGTTAGCTAAAGCTTCCTCTGTTAAAAAGGCTTGGTGTGAGGTTACTAATACATTCGGCATTGAAATAAGTCTTGCTAATACATCATCCTCAACAATGTGGCTTGAATAGTCCTCAAAGAAAAAGTCAGATTCTTCCTCGTAAACATCAAGACAAGCACCGCCAACCTTTCTTGCCTTAATGCCATCAAGTAACGCATCTGCATCAATTAGCGCGCCCCTTGATGTGTTAACTATTAAAACGCCACGTTTCATTTTTTCAATGGAGCCTTTATCAATTATATGGTATGTTTCGTCAGTTAATGGACAGTGTAGAGAGATAATATCACTTTTTTTAAATAGCTCATCTAATTCAACATACTCAATGTCTGCATTTTTGTCTGGATATTTGTCGTATGCTAAAACCTTCATTCCAAAGCCCTTGCAAATATTGATAAAAATCTTACCGATTTTACCTGTGCCTATTACACCAACCGTTTTCTCATATAAATCAAAGCCCGTTAAATCATTTAAGCTAAAGTTAAAGCTTTTTGTTCTTACAAATGCCTTGTGTATTCGCCTTACGGATGTTAAAATTAAAGCCATTGTATGCTCAGCAACAGCATATGGAGAATATGCAGGCACTCTGACAACCATAATTTTTCCCTCTGTAGCCTTTAAATCTACATTATTAAAGCCCGCACAGCGAAGAATAATTATTTTAACTCCATATTCATATAATGCGTCTACAACAGCCTTGTTTGCAGTATCATTTACAAAAATACAAACTCCGTCAAAGCCATTTGCAAGTCTTACAGTGTCCTCGTTTAATTTTGTTTCATAAAATTTAAAGTCTATTCCATTTCTTAATCCAAGCTCCTCAAATGAAGCTTTATCATAGGATTTAGTGTCAAAAAAAGCAATTTTCATATATATTTATTACCTCGGAAATAACATCTAACCATATTATACCCAATCCCCTTAAAATTTTCAACAATTTTGTTGACATAATTTGTTTTTTTACTTTTTACACAATTTTTGGCATAATATCTTATTATTTTTTATTAACTATTTGACTTTAAATTATATTGACAATTTTATGCGCATATGATAAAATAATATGCGGTAAGGGTTTTTGTAACTGACGGAATGCGAGAACACGCAATGGGAGCAAAAACAATTTTTAGTCGACCGTCTGGGCAATTTTACCCTTTATGCATAGGGTATAGTTGCCCTTTTTGTTTTGGTTTAATTTTTTCATTTAAGAAAAGGAGATATTTATGAAAAAAGTAGCAGTAATTATGGGAAGCGACAGCGACCTACCAATCGTTGAAAAGGGCATTAATGTTCTTAAAGAATATGGTGTACCGTTTGAGGTGCATGTTTATTCTGCACACAGAACACCTGCACAAGCAGCAGAGTTTGTAAAGAGCGCCAAGGATAATAACTTCGGTGTTATGATAGCTGCCGCAGGTATGGCAGCACATCTTGCAGGTGCAGTTGCCGCTAATACAACACTTCCCGTAATCGGTATTCCGGTTTCTAGCAAAAATACAGGTGGTATGGATGCACTTCTTGCAACTGTACAAATGCCAACAGGAATGCCTGTAGCTACCGTAGCAATAGATGGAGCAGCAAACGCAGCATTGCTTGCTGTTCAAATTCTTGCACTTTCTGAGTCAGAGCTTGCAGAAAAGCTTGTTATGGCTAGAAAAGTCGGAGAAGAAAAGGTTCTTGAAAAGAACAAAGCAATCGAGGAAAAGTTTAATAAATAAGTTGGAGGAAGATACAAATGAGCTTTTTTTGTATAGTTGGTGAGGAAAAGACCAATGTAGCTTCTAGTGTTTATTATGGATTATATGCACTTCAGCACAGAGGACAGGAAAGTGCAGGTATAGTAGTAAACGATGATGGCATTTTCCGTACACATAAGGATTCAGGACTTGTAAATGATGTATTTACTCCGCAGGCTATAAGACATCTTGGACTCGGCACTATGGCTATTGGTCATGTTCGCTATGGTACTCTTGGAACAAAGGAAAGAGTAAACGCAGAGCCAATCGTAGTTAATCACTGTAAGGGTAGAATGGCTATTGCAACTAGTGGTAAGCTCGTAAACGCACAGGTGCTAAAACGCGAGCTTGAACTACAGGGAATGATATTCCATACAAACAGTGATGCCGAGGTTATTTCATACATAATTACTAAGGAACGCATAACCTCTGATTCAATTGAAGAGGCTATCACAAAGGCAATGGACAAGCTTGACGGTGGATTTTGCTTTGCTTTAATGTCACCTCAAAAGCTAATCTGTGCAAGAGACCAACACGGCTTACATCCATTATGCTATGGAAAACGCGATAATGGACAGTATGTAATCGCAAGCGAAAGCTGTGCTCTTGACTCGGTTGGTGCAACCTTTATAAGAGAGGTTGAGCCTGGTGAAATCTTAGTATTTTCAAAAGAAGGCATTAAATCTATTAAAGAGCATTGTAACAAAAAGAAGGAAGCGCTTTGTGTATTTGAATATGTATATACTGCTCGTCCAGACTCTAAAATTTGTGATTGCTATGTTCATGATGCTAGAAAGAAAGCAGGCGCTTTTCTTGCTAAAGCTCATCCGGTTGAGGCTGATGTTGTTGTGGGTGTTCCTGACTCTGGTCTTGATGCAGCAATCGGCTATGCAGAGGAATCCGGTATTCCATACGGAATAGGCTTAATCAAAAACAAATACATAGGCAGAACCTTTATAGCTCCTGGTCAAGATGTTAGAGAGGATAAGGTAAGAATTAAGCTAAATCCAGTCGCGGCTACTGTAAAGGGAAAGAGAATAGTGTTAGTTGACGACTCAATTGTAAGAGGAACAACCTGCGCAAGAATTGTTAAGCTTTTAAGAAATGCAGGTGCTACAGAGGTTCACCTTCGCTCCTCAGCTCCACCATTCGTAAATCCTTGTTACTATGGAACAGATATTGATTCTAAAGAAGCTTTAATAGCAAACAATCATACTATTGAAGAAATTGCAAAAATTGTAGGAGTTGATTCTCTAGGCTACCTAAGACTAGAGGATGTTTCAAAGCTAGGCGAGAGTGGTAAGTGCAAGGGCTATTGTACAGCCTGCTTTGATGGCAAGTATCCTACAGATATCCCAGAAAAGATTATTAATAAATTTGAGCATAAAATTTCAGAAAGCGAGAAGTAAAGATGAAAAATTCTAGGTCAGAGAGCTACGCTGCAGCAGGCGTTGATATTACAGCAGGCTACAAGGCTGTAGAGCTAATGAAAAAGCATATCGCCCGCACAAAAAATGAAGGGTGCTTGGACGATGTAGGAGGCTTCGGTGGTTGCTTCGGTTTACCAATTGCAGGTATGGAAGAGCCTGTGCTTGTTTCAGGCACAGACGGATGTGGCACAAAGGTTAAAATGGCAATTTTAATGGACAAGCATGATACAATTGGTATTGATGCAGTTGCTATGTGC
>JAGAJV010000122.1 GCA_017625915.1 Clostridia bacterium | reverse complement strand
CTTTAACTGTAAGTTCCTACTTGATGTATTCAAGGTTTGCGATGATGTTAAAACAAAAATGTCCTTTAAAAATCAGCTAACAGGCGTGCTTATTGAGCCTGAGGTTGTAGATGGCGAAAAATATATGTATTTTGTAATGCCAATAAAGATGAACAATTAAAATTGCTCATCAATGAAATCCCTGCGGGGTTAAATCTGTTTACAGATGAAATCGTTACACGATGAAATCCTTGCTTTGCAAGGGTTAAAAGATAAATTTATAATCGTTAGGATTACGCAGAGAAAATATGAAATGCAAAGAAATTGAGTTCACTTTTTTTAGAAATATAGAGAGTGAAAAAATTGAATTTAAAGACGGAATAAATGTAATATACGGCGAAAATGCTCAGGGAAAGACTAATATTTTAGAGGGAATATATCTTTTTGCAAGGGGTAAAAGCTTTCGTGCTTTTAAGGACAAGGAGCTGATTAACTTTAATTCAAATGTTGGCTATGCAAGAATGGTATATGAATCTAAAAATGGAGAGGGCGAGCTTGGAGTGGAAATTCCAAAAAGCTCAAATAAAAGGTTTTACCGAAATAAAAACAAGGTAGGAAGGACCTCGGAAATTATTGGAGATTTTAGGGCAGTATTGTTTTGTCCGTCACATCTTGGAATAATTAAGGATTCCCCTTCAGTCAGGCGTAAATTTTTAGATATAGCAATTTCTCAGCTTCGGCCTATTTATATAAAGATGCTTGCTAAGTACAATGCAGTTTTAGAAAATAGAAATGCTATTTTAAAAATGAGCGACGAGGAGCGAAAAGCCTACGAGGGCATTTTAGAGGTTTATTCAGAGGAATTAGCTACCCTTAGTGCAGATATAGCAAATATGCGAATTGACTATGTAAAAAAGCTTGATTTTTGGGTTAAACGCTATTTTAATGAAATGACTGAGGGTAAGGAAGCGCCGAATATAGAATATGAAACAAATGCCGAGGGCGAGGATTTTAATTCTCGTGAAAGCTTAAAGGAAAAATATTTAAGCTTACTTAAAAATAATTTAGACAGAGAATTAAAATATGGCGCAACTCTTTATGGAATACATAAGGACGACCTTAAAATTGAATTAAATAAAAAGGACGCTCGCTTTTATTCCTCACAGGGTCAGCAACGCTCACTTTCCCTTGCTATGAAGCTAAGTGAGGGCGAAATAAGTAAGGAAGCCACAGGCGAATATCCTGTATTCCTGCTTGACGATGTTTTAAGCGAGCTTGACGAAAACAGGCGTAAATATATTTTATCAAATATTAAAAAAAGACAGGTAATTATAACAGCCTGCGAAAGAACAGCCTTTAACGAGGTTGAAAATGTGAATTTTATTTATGTAAGTGACGGAAAGCTATGTAATGCACCGTTAAACAATGGCGAAGAAATAAAAGAAAATATAGAGGAATAGCATTTAGCTTGTTAAGTAAGTTTATTGCTGGCTGCTGACGGCTAACGGCTGGTGGCTAGTGAATGTATTTACACATAGGAGAAAACAAGGTAGTAAGAAAAAAGGATATTGTGGCTATATTTGATATGGATAGCGCTACGGTGTCTTCTGTTACTAAAAAATATCTGTCAAATGCTCAAAAAGAGGGCAAGGTTAAAGCACTCGGCTTTGATTTACCGAGAACATTTATTGTAATGAGAGATGGAACGGTGTATCTTAGCTCATATGGATATTTAAAAATAAATGGATAGCTGTCAGCTGTTAGCAGTCAGCCGTCAGTGGTTAGTTTTCTAAAATAATAAATAAAAGCGAAATTATTGCTTCGCAATAGCGAAATTACTTCGTAGCGAAATTTTACTTCGTAAAGCTAAATTAAATTCGCATTTAGCTGTTGAAGCCAATTTAGCTCACGCAGTGAATTTAGCTGAGCATAGCTCAATTTAGCTTGCAAAGCGAATTTAGCTGTTCTCCTTTTTAGGAGAACGAAAGGAGAAGAGAATAATGGAAGAAAAGGAAAATGTAGTTGAAAGAGAATATGGCGACGAGCAGATACAGGTGCTTGAGGGTCTGGAGGCGGTTAGAAAGCGCCCGGGTATGTACATAGGTACAACATCAATAAGAGGACTTCACCATCTTGTATATGAGATTGTCGATAACTCTATTGACGAGGCAATGGCAGGCTATTGTGACAAAATTGAGGTGGTATTACATAAGGACGGAAGCGTATCCATACAGGATAACGGCCGTGGTGTACCTGCCGGAATAAATGCAAAGACAGGCACTCCTACTCTAGAGGTAGTTTTCCTTGTTCTTCACGCAGGCGGTAAATTCGGCGGTGGCGGATACAAGATTTCCGGTGGCTTACACGGTGTTGGTGCATCTGTTGTTAATGCGCTATCAGAATGGCTGGAGGTAGAAAACTGCCACGACGGAAAAATGTACACTGAGCGCTTTGAAAAGGGAGCAGTAGTGCGCCCATTTGCCTGTGTTGGTGATGCGCCAGACGGTAAGCACGGTCTCTATGTACGCTTTAAGCCTGATGCTACAATCTTTGAGGAGGTAGTGTTTGAATATGACACACTGCTTACAAGACTCAGAGAGCAAGCATTCTTAAATGCAGGAATAAAAATTGTTTTCCGTGACGAAAGAGAAAAGATTGAATTTGAAAACGAGGACGGAACAAAATACGAGGATTACCGTGAGGAAACGCTTCTATACGAGGGCGGTATTCGTCAATTTGTTCAGTTTATAAATAAAAATAAGGGCTGTGGCTTAATTCACGACCAGGTTATCTATATGAAAGCCGAAAAGGGTGATATTACAGCCGAGGTTGCTTTACAGTATAACGATACCTATACAGAAAGCATTGTTACCTTTGCAAATAATATGTCAACCGTTGACGGCGGTACACACGAGGTTGGCTTTAAGGAAGGACTTCGTAAGGTAACAAATAGCTACGGTAAAAAGCTAGGCTTCTTAAAGGAGGGCGACAAGCTATCCGGCGAGGATACCCGTGAGGGTATTACCGCTGTTGTATCTGTTAAGCTGCCTGACGCACAGTTTGAAAGCCAAACAAAGGCAAAGCTTGGTAATAGCGAAATCAGAACTATCGTTGACCAAATTGTAAGCGAAAAGCTAAGTGAATATTATGAGGAAAACCCAGATGTAGCTAAGATTATTATTGATAAATCCTGCGCTGCATCAAGAGCAAGAGAGGCTGCAAGAAAGGCAAGAGAGCTTGCAAGAAGAAAGGGTCTTTTTGAGGGCTCAAGCTTACCTGGAAAGCTAGCTGACTGTCAGGACAGAAGAAGCGAATATACAGAATTATTTCTAGTAGAGGGAGATTCCGCCGGTGGTTCTGCAAAGGACGGACGTGATAGCCGTTTCCAAGCTATTTTACCACTTAGAGGTAAGGTTCTTAATGTAGAAAAGAGCCGTCTTGATAAGGTATATTCAAACGAATCACTAATTCCAATTATTCAAGCTCTTGGCTGTGGAATTGGCGAGGAATTTAACTCTGAAAAGCTTCGTTATGGCAAGATTATTATTATGGCGGATGCCGACGTTGACGGAAGCCATATTCAAGTGCTTATTTTAACCTTCCTATTCAGACATATGCGTCAGCTTATAGAGGATGGCCACGTATTCCTAGCTAAGCCACCGCTTTATAAGATAACAAAGGGTAAGACAATGAGATATGCTTACTCTGACGAGGAAAGAGATAAGATTTTCTTAGAGCTTGGCGGCGGTCAGGCTGAAAGATATAAGGGTCTTGGAGAAATGGATAAGGAGCAATTATGGGAAACCACAATGGACCCAACCACAAGAACTCTTATTAAGGTTGAAATTGGCGATGCTATCCGTTGTGACGAGATTTTTTCATTACTTATGGGTGATAAGGTTGAGCCAAGAAAAGAATTTATTGAAAAAAATGCAAAATTCGTTAAGAATTTAGACGTATAAGGAGGTGGCTGACATGAGCGAAAAGAATGAACAACATATTGACTATGAAAATATAGAGCAGATGATAGTTGGCAGAACTATTGAGTCAAGAGTGCCGGAAGCATTTTTGGAATATTCAATGAGTGTTATTGTAAGCCGTGCATTACCTGATGTAAGAGACGGTATGAAGCCCGGACAAAGAAGAGTTATGTACGCTATGTTTGAGGACCACCTGACATCTGATAAGCCATTTAGAAAATCAGCTACCACAGTTGGTAATGTGCTTGGTAGATACCATCCACACGGTGACCAATCCGTTTACGGTACAATGGTAAGAATGGCGCAGCCATTTTCACTAAGATACCCCCTGGTTGACGGACACGGTAACTTCGGTAACGTTGACGGTGACGGCGCAGCTGCTTACCGTTATACTGAGGCTAGAATGTCAAAGCTGGCTAACGAGCTAATGAGCGACATTGATAAGGATGTAGTTGACTTTATTCCTAACTTTGATAATACAAGAAAGGAGCCTACTGTATTACCGTCCCGTTTTCCTAACCTGCTTGTAAACGGTAGCGTTGGTATTGCAGTTGGTATGGCAACAAATGTACCGCCTCACAATCTTGGCGAGGTAATAGACGGAACTATTTTCTTAATGGAAAATCCGGAATGTACAGTTGAGGAGCTAATGGAATACATAAAGGGTCCTGACTTCCCAACATATGCTACAATATACGGTAAAAAGGGTATAGTTGACGCTTATACTACAGGTAAGGGCAGAGTAAATGTTCGCTCTAAGGCTACTATTGAAGAGGACAAGCGTAGAATTATAGTTACTGAAATTCCTTATATGGTAAATAAGTCAATGCTTGTTAAGGCTATGGCTGACCTTGTTAAGGATAAGAGAATTGAGGGCATTACCGATATTCGTGACGAATCCGGCCGTGCCGGTATGAGAATAGTAATTGAGTATAAGAAAGACGCAAACGGTCAAATTATACTTAATCAGCTATATAAGAATACACAATTACAGGATACCTGTGCAGTAAATATGCTTGCACTTGTAAACGGAGAGCCAAAAACACTAGGCCTTAAGCCACTTCTTAACCATTACATTAAGTTTCAAGAGGATGTAATTATAAGAAGAACCAAGTTTGATAAGGCTAAGGCAGAGGCTGAAAAGCATATTTATGACGGCTATAAGATAGCTATTGACAATATTGACGAAATTATTTCTATAATCCGTTCATCTGAAAGCACACCTGTAGCTAAGGAAAGATTAATTGAAAGATTTACTTTATCCGAGGCGCAGGCGCAGGCTATTGTTGAAATGACACTTGGTCGTCTATCCGGTCTTGAAAGACAAAAGATTGAGGACAGAATTGTAAAGCTAGATGAGTTAATTAAGGAATTAAATGAAATTTTAGCTGACGAGGGTAAGGTTAAGAAAATAATCAAAAATGAAATGCTTGAGATTAAGAGAAAATATGCAGACGCAAGACGCACTGAAATAATTGATAGCGAGGAAGAAATTGATATTGAGGACTTAATCGAAAGACATGAATGTGTAATTACACTTACAAATTCAGGCTATATTAAGCGTTTACCTGCTGATACATATGAAAGTCAGCATAGAGGCGGTAAGGGCTTAATCGGTATGTCAACAAAGGATGAGGACTTTATTGAAAAGGTGCTTGTAGCTAATAGCCACGATTATCTCTTAATGTTTACCGATAACGGTAAGATATTTGTAAGAAAGGCTTATAGAATCCCTGAGGCTTCAAGAACAGCTAAGGGCTCTAACATAATTAACCTGATTGAAATTGAAAAGGGCGAAAGAGTAACCGCTATGATTTCAATTAAGAAATTTGAGGAGGGCACTTATCTTACTATGGTTACACAAAACGGTGTAATTAAGCGTACTGATATTAAGGAATACGAATATCAGCGTAAGGGCGGTAAGATTGCTATTAATCTTAACGAGGGCGATAAGCTAATCTTTGTTGGACATACAACAGGCGAGGACCATATTCTAATTGGTACTAAGAACGGCTATGCAGCAAGATTCCACGAAAACAAGGTAACCGTTGTTGGCAGAACTGCCCGTGGTGTTCGCGGTATTGACCTTCGTGAGGGCGATATTGTATGCGGTGCTGTTATTGTAGATAACGAAAAGACATTACTTACAATTACAGAAAACGGCTACGGTAAAAAATCAAGCTTTGACGAATTTGAGCCTAGAAACCGCGGTATTATGGGTGTTATTATTCATAATATTAACGATAAGACAGGCCGCTTAGCAGGTCTTGGCTGTGTAAGTGACGATGACGATGTAATGATTATAACCAATGAGGGTGTAATTATCAGAACTGACTCAGTAGAAATTCCAACATATAAGAGAAGCACAACAGGTGTTCGTGTAATGAAGCTTGCAGACGGTCAAACCGTTGCTAATATGACTCTTGTTAAAAAGGAAGAGGAAGGCGATGAAATAACTGAGAAAGTAAGCGAGGATGCAAACGAGGCTGTAGCTGAAAAGCCTGAGGCTGATAGCACCACTCAAGAATAACTTACACAGGGCGTCTAAAAATGAAAAAAATATTTAAAATTACATTACTTACAATACTAATTACCTTAATGGTATTTAGTATTGTAGGCTGTAAGGAAGTAGACGATAAAACAGCAATTTCAATAGCAAATAGCTTAATTAAACAGTCCTATGAATTAAATGTGATTTACTTTGGCGAGGGACTTGATAAGCAGGAAACAGATGATGATAGCGATTTATATGTGCCTGTTGCAGGTAGCTCAAATTACACCTCTTATCTTGCTTTAGCTAATAGAACAAGAGAGATTTTTAGCGAGGCGTATTCAAATTCTATAATATCATTAGCATTTAATGGCGAGAGCGGAGCTATTGGCAGTGAAGCTATTTATGCAAGATATATTGAGTTTGAGGGGTATTTATCTGTAAGACGCGATATTGAGGGTATTGAGATTGCAAAATACGACTTTACAACCACAGAGCTTGTAAAAAATTCAAGCAGATTTATTATAGTTAAAGTTAAAGCTATAAACACAGATAAGCCGGAATATGTTGAAATAACCTTAATAAACGAGGATAACGGCTGGCGAATTGATAGTGCTACATATTAAAATTTGCAAGCAAATTTTAATAGCTGTCAGCCGTCAGTGGTCAGCAGTCAGAAGATTAGATTATTAAACAGATAAGATTAAAAATAGTGAGAAAAAGTCGTTATTTGACACTTTAACCATCCAACTTATTAACGGTTAAATAAAAAAATGAAAAACCAGCCAAACTCTGCCTAAAGTATTTTACTGACGGCTGACTGCTAACGGCTGATTGCTAATATTAACGGCTATTTCGACCGAAGGGAGAAAATAATAAAATGGCAAAAAAGGCAGAAAAAAAGGAAAAGGTCGTTATAAGTAACGCAGACGATAAAAAGAAAGCCCTTGAAGCTGCTCTTGGTCAGATTAGAAAGGAATGTGGACAGGAGTCAATTCGCCGTTTAGGTGATAGCCCTGAT
>JAGAJV010000121.1 GCA_017625915.1 Clostridia bacterium | reverse complement strand
ATTAAAAAGAAAAGACAGAAATTCCAAAGGAAATTTCTGTCTTTTGTTATTATTTGGCTTAAATTTGCTTGTAATACAAGGCTTCTTAATGTGTCAGCCCCTTTTTATTATTTCTTATATTCCTCAGCCAATTCCTTAAAAGCAGGCAAAGCATTTACAACTGTTTCCTTTGATGTGCAGTAAGCAATTCTTACATAACCACTAACACCAAAATCGTCACAAGGAACGACTAAAATTTCGTGTGATTTTGCCTTTTCGTAGAACTTGTATGCATCACTCTCAAGCGCCTTTACAAATAGGTAGAATGCACCGTCAGGCTTTACGCACTCGTAGCCATATTCAGTTAAATTATCATATAGCAAATCACGGTTTTCCTTGTATGCCTCAATATTTACCTTGGCACTTATGCATCTTGCAATTACCTGTTGGAATAGGCTGGGCGCGCAAACATAGCCAAGTGAACGACCGGCGCCACATACAGCCAAATAAATATCGTTTCCTTGCTCCATTGTAGGACAAACTGCAATATATCCAATTCTCTCACCGGGTAATGAAAGAGATTTTGAGTAGGAATAGCAAACTAATGTGTTATCATAGTAATTCATAAGATAAGGCACATTAACACCTGTGTAAACAAGCTCTCTGTATGGCTCGTCAGCAATTAAATAAATAACCTTTCCGTATTCCTCGCTCTTTTTCTTTAATACCTCACAAAGCGCCTTTACAGTGTCCTCAGAGTAAACAACACCGCTTGGATTGTTAGGAGAGTTTACAATTACTGCCTTTGTATTTTCATTAATCCTGCTTTCAAAATCCTTAATATCAACCTGGAAGGTCTTTTCAAGTGGTTGACTTACAACAATTTTGCCACCTGCATTTTCAATAAATACTCTGTATTCTGTAAAGAATGGAGCAAAAACAACAACCTCATCCTGTGAATTTTCCTCAATAACTGCCTTTAAGCAGATAGAAAGAGAAGCCGCAGCGCCACAGGTCATATAAATATGATTTGGTGTAATGCCTACATTAAATCTCTCGTTAATATTATCAGCAATTGTTTTTCTAACACCTGCATCACCCTGCGCTGAGGTGTAGCCGTGTAGTAATACTGAGCTTTGTGTGGCTAAAAGCTCATTAATTGTTTCATTTACCTCTTTTGGCGCAGGCACACTTGGATTACCTAAGCTAAAATCAAATACCTTGTCAGCTCCGATTTCCTTAGCACGAGCCTTACTGTATTCAAAAATTTCTCTTATTATTGAACGCTTGCTGCCAAGACCGTACATTTTTTGATTAAATCCCATAATTCACCTATATACCAAGCAAATGCTTAGCATTTTCATAAAAAATCTTATTTTCAGTTTCCTTTGTAAGCCCAAAGGACTTAATTATATTAACATCATTTTTAATATCACTCCAAGGAGTGTCAGTTGCGAAAAGAATTTTATCCTCTCCGTGTCTTTTTAAAATTTCTTTAAATCCTGCTTCCCCTATAAAACGCAATACATATGCAGTATCAAAGTACACATCAAGATCACAAAGCTCTTTCAGTACCTCGTTATGCATTTCGTTAGCCCCCATATGCGCTAAAACAAGCTTACTGTGTGGCACCCTTTTAATTAGCTCCTTTATAAGTGTAGGCGTGCATTTTACAGGCTCACCTAAAAAGCCACAGTCAACACCTGAATGTGTTACAACAACTAAATCATATTCCTTGGCATACTCTAAAATCCTTACATATTTTTCGTCATTTATAAATGTGCCTTGATAGTCGGGATGAAGCTTAACACCAATAAAACCACTATCCTTAATAAAGCGCATTTTAGCATAAATATCCTCACAATCGGGATGAATACCTGCAAAGGAAATTATTCTTTTGCTTTCATTCTTATAGCGCTCATTTATTTCCATAGCGAACCTATTTATGCTATCAAACTGCTTTGGCGTCGTCATAGCCGGAAGAGCTATGGAAATATCAACACCTGCCTCGTTCATTTTTTCTATAAGGCCTGATGCACTGCCATTTGAAAAAGAGGGAATACCCCCCTTTTCCATTAAATAGCTAATAGTTTTATCTGCAATCTTGTCGGGAAAAATATGCGTGTGAAAATCAATTATCATTACATTTTAGAAAGCGTATCGCAGGAGATAGTTTCAATATTATTTTCTGTAAGAATTGCGTCAACCTTATCAGCATTAGATGCTTTTAGTACAACATAAGCATCAGTTGATTCAATTGAAAGACCGTACATATATTCAATATTTACGCCGTTATCGTCAATTACTTTAAGTAATTCCTGTAGGCTACCTGCCTTGTGCGGAATTTTAATAATTGAAACATTGGAAAGCAGAGAGGAGAAGCCGTTTTCAGAAAGCTTTTCCTTTCCTAAGGGTGCATTATCAACCATAAGTCTTAAAAGACCGTATTCAGTAGTGTCAGCAAGACTAAGTGATAAAATATTTATATTGTTTTCCTTAAGTACATTTAAAACCTCGGAAAGACGACCTGTTCTATTTTCAATAAATACAGTTAATTGCTTAGCAAACATAGTTAAATCTCCTTAAATTAATTTTCTGTTATCAATTACATGTACAGCCTTACCTTGGCTTCTGACAAGAGTTTGTGGCTCAACAATCTTGATTTTAGCATTGATACCAAGAGCCTGTTGAATTGTATGAGCAATTTTCTTTGTAAGAGATTCTAAAACTCTTACCTCGTCAGTGTAGTAGTTAGGATTTAGCTCAACCTGAATTTCAAGCGTATCAAGGTTGTTAACTCTATCTACTATCATCATATAGTGTGGAGTTACCTCGTCAAGCTCACAAAGCGCTGCTTCGATTTGGCTTGGGAATACATTTACACCTCTGATAATAAGCATATCGTCGCTTCTGCCCTTGAACTTGGAAATTCTTGCGCTTGTTCTTCCGCACTCACAAGCAGAGTGGTCAATGCTTGTTAAATCCTTTGTTCTGTATCTGATTAGAGGAATACCCTCTTTAGTAAGCGTAGTAAATGCAAGCTCACCAAGAACACCGTCTGCAACAGGAATAAGTGTCTTTGTATCAAGCACCTCAGGATAGAAATGGTCCTCGCATACATGCAAGCCCTTATGAAATTTGCAGTCGCAAGCAACACCGGGACCCATAATCTCACTAAGACCGTAAATATCAAATGCTCTGATATTTAAGCGCTTTTCAATTTCAAGACGCATTTGGTCTGTCCAAGGCTCAGCACCGCAGATAGCATTTTTTAATTTAATCTTATCAAGTAAGCCTTCCTCAGCTAAAACCTCAGAAATATGTAGTAAATAAGATGGAGTACAAGCAATAGCAGTAGCGCCGAAGTCAACCATCATAGTTGTTAGCTTTTTAGAGTTACCTGTGCTCATAGGAACAACAGTAGCGCCAATTTTTTCAGCGCCGTTATGCGCGCCAAGACCGCCTGTAAATAAGCCATAGCCGTAGGCAACCTGAATAATATCGTCCTTGGATACTCCGGCCATTGTAAAGCATCTTGCAACACATTCAGACCATATTTCAATATCCCTTCTTGTATATCCGACAACAGTAGCCTTACCTGTAGTACCGCTAGATGCGTGAATTCTTACAATCTCAGAGTTAGGAACAGCAAAAAGACCAAATGGGTAATTATCTCTTAAATCGTCCTTAGTTGTAAAAGGAAGCTTTGTTATATCCTCAATAGCTTTTATATCGCAGGGAAGTAAGCCAACTGCTTGCATTTTCTTGCGATAAAACTCTACATTGTGATAAACATAATCAACAAGCTTTATGAGTCTTTTGCTTTGTAGGTTGTGCATCTCATCTCTTGACATACACTCCTTGGTTTCATTCCAAATCATTTTTCTCTCCTATATTCTTGCTTCATACTCATATGAAGCTTTAATTAATATTACTTAGCCTCAAAGCCACATACGAAGGCCTTTTTATTTATTTCAATTGTTTTTGGCGGAACAGTAGCCTCTACTACCTTTAACCACTCCTCCTTGCTAAAGCCAATAGAGGAAGCTGCAAAGCCTAAAACAACAGAGTTTAAAACCTTGCTGTTTCCAAGCTCAATTGCAATTTTTTGACCGTCAATAGTATAAACCTTATGGTTTTTCTTTAAATTTTCAATAATATTTTCAGGATATTCCTTAGCGCCAATTACAACGGTCATAGGGTCAATTCTGCAATCGTTGACAATTAAAGCGCCGTCCTTCTTTAAAAAGTGAGCATATCTTTGCGCCTCAAGTCTTTCAAATGCAATAATAACATCTGCTTGACCCTCCTCCACAACAGGCTCGCAAACCTTATCGCCATATCTTACAAAGGTAACAACGCTACCGCCTCTTTGAGCCATACCGTGTACCTCGGAAATCTTTACATCGTGTCCGGCATCAAGCGCCACCTTACCAATAATTCTACTGGTTAAAAGTGTACCTTGACCGCCTACGCCAACAATCATTATATTTTTAGTCATATTATCTTTCCACCGTTTCTATTGCATTAAATTTACAGTAATTCCTGCAAAGACCACAGCCGTTGCACATTGTAGCATCAATCTTAATTGTGCCGTCCTCATTCTTAGTAATAGCAGGACAACCAATCCTTAAGCACATACCGCACTTCTTGCACTTTTCAGGCTCAGCCTTACAGTAGTTAGGGAATTTTTGTCCCTTAATAAGAACGCAAGGCGCTTTTGAAATAATAACAGTTAATGTATCGCTTGCAACGCTTTCCTTAATTGTTTTTTCAAGCTCCTTAACATCAAATGCGTTAACTGTAATAACTGATGGCACACCGATAGCACGGCAAAGCTCAGCTAAATCAATAGCGTATGTTTCCTCACCCTTTAATGTTTTACCGGTCGCTGCATGCTCCTGATGTCCTGTCATACCTGTTGTACGGTTGTCAAGAATCATAACAGTAGCGGTTGACTTATTATATACCATATTAATAAGTGAGTTTATACCTGTATGTAGGAATGTGGAATCACCGATAACTGCAACCCAATTCTTTATGTAATCCTTGCCACGAGCCTTTTCCATACCGTGCAATGCAGAAATACTAGCGCCCATACAAATTGTAGTATCAACAACGCCTAAGGGCGCTACTGCACCAAGAGTATAACAGCCAATGTCACCGGATGCGTGAATCTTTAGCTTGTTTAAAACGGAGAAGGTGCTTCTGTGTGGACAGCCGGGGCAGAGAATAGGTGGACGGGCAGGTGCATCAAGCTTATCAAAGCAAGCCTCGTCCTTGCCAAATAATACTCTTCTTAAAAGGTTAGCGCTATATTCACCTTGACGGGTAAATAGCTCCTTACCCTTAACATCAAAGCCCCAAGCTCTTACCTGCTCCTCAATAACCGGCTCAAGCTCCTCAAATACATAAACTGTTTCAACCTGATTAATAAAGCTTTCAATTAATTCCTTAGAAAGGGGATTTACAAGACCAAGCTTTAATACGCTTGCATTTGGACATACCTCTTTTACATATTGATACGCAATACCACAGGTAATAAAGCCGATTTTTGTGTCGTTAATTTCCATTTTGTTTATAGGGAAATTGTAGGCATCCTTAGCCATATCCTTTTCTCTTTGCTCAACAACTAAGTGTCTGCCAATAGCGGATGCTGGCATCATTACATATTTAGAAACCTGACGGGAGTATTCCTTATCGGAAACCTCTTTTCTTTCACAAAGCTCAACTGCACTTTGAGAGTGAGCCAATTTTGTTGTTGTTCTTAAAATAACAGGAGTATCATATTTTTCGCTAAGCTCATATGCGTAAACCATAAAGTCCTTAGCCTCTTGGCTATCAGATGGCTCTAAAACCGGCACATGAGACGCACGGCCAATCATTCTTGTGTCCTGCTCATTTTGTGAGCTAGCCATTCCCGGGTCGTCAGCTACAACAAACACAGAGCCACCGTTTACACCAATGTAAGAGAAGGTGTAAAGTGGGTCAGATGCCACATTTAAGCCAACATGCTTCATACAAGCAAGGCTTCTTACTCCTGAAATTGATGCACCGATTGCAACCTCAGCTGCAACCTTTTCGTTTGGCGCCCATTCTGTATATATTTCATCATATTTTGCAAGATATTCGCTAATTTCTGTACTTGGTGTGCCTGGATAAGCGCTAGAGAGCTTAACTCCTGCCTCATAAGCGCCTCTTGCAATTGCCTCGTTACCAAGCATAATTGTTTTCTTTGACATTATTTCGTACCTCTTAAATCCTTTACTCTTTTTGCCTTACCCTCAAATCTTTGTAATGTATTTGGAGATTCCAGCATAATCTTGGCATCAAGTCCAAGCATAATTTTTAATTTATTTTTAACTGTCTTAGTGATTTTCTCCAGAACAGAGAAGGAGACAGTAATTTCCGCAAGCTCAACCTTAACGGTTAGCTTATCAAGATAGCCTTCTCTTTCAAGAATTATTTCATAGTGTGGACCTAGCTCCTCAACGCTTAAAATTACCTCCTCAATCTGACTTGGGAATACGTTTACGCCACGAATTTTAAGCATATCGTCGCTTCTGCCGGATAGATTTTCCATACGGCAGAAGGTTCTGCCGCATTTACACTTTTCATAGAAAAGACGGGTAATATCCTTCGTTCTGTATCTGATAAGCGGTAAGCCCTCCTTCTTAATACAGGTAATAACAAGCTCACCCTGCTCACCTGCCGGAAGCACCTCACCGGTTTGTGGGTCGATAATTTCAGGAATAAAATAGTCCTCGTTTATATGCATACCGCAGTGCTCAAGACATTCGCCGGAAACACCGGGACCCATAAGCTCACTCATACCGTAGTTAGAGGTAATTAAAATATCCTTACCCCAAACCTTGTGCATTTCCTCACGCATAGCGTCAGTTAAAAGCTCACTGCCAACAAGCGCAATCTTAACGCCCAAATCACGGGTTGGCTCAACACCAATGCTTTTTGCCACCTCAGCAAGACGAAGCGCATATGATGGAGTAGCAACTAAAAGTGAGGTTTCAAAATCCTTCATATACATAATTTGCTTTTCTGAGTTTCCTGTAGATGATGGTACAATTGTCGCACCAATATTTTCAAGACCGTAATGTAAGCCAAGCGCGCCTGTAAACATACCGTAGCCAAAGCAAATTTGCGCAACATCGTGGGAGGTAGCACCGCCCATACAAGCAATTCTTGAAACACAGTCAGTCCAGGTTTCAAGGTCGCCCTGAGTATAGCCTACAACAGTAGGCTTGCCGGTTGTACCGCTGGATGCGTGTATTCTTACAAGACTATCTCTGTCCACTGCAAAAAGTCCAAATGGATAGTTATCTCTCATATCCTGCTTAGTTACAAATGGAAGCTTAGCTAAATCCTTAAGCTCTTTAATGTCCTCAGGCTTAACACCAATATCGTCCATTTTCTTACGATATGCAGGCACTTTGTTATAAACACGGTTAACAGTTTCCTGTAATCTTTCTAATTGAATTTTTTCTATCTCTTCTCTTGGAAGAGTTTCTTCCTTTGACCAAATCATAATGCTTTCCAATCTTTATTTATTTAATTTCGCCCTCGTAGCTCTTTTCAAATGCTTCGTGAATGATAGCATCGTCAGGCTTTTTAGTAAATAGACTGACAACTACTGTTATAATAACAGAGAATGCCATACAAATTACACCAATTAGTGGAGATGAGCCAACACCACTCTTAAGCGCAACGCCTAAGGTGCAATCCCAACCGTTCTTGTCATAACCAAAAATGAATATAAGCGCTACAGTTAGTACAAGTGAGCTAATAATTGATGCCCAAGCAGCACTCTTAGTTACCCTTTTCCAAATAACGCCAAGCACATATGGACCCATAAAGCAGCCTGCAAGTGTACCCCAGCTAATACCCATTAGATAAGCGATAGCTGCAATATTGAATTTATTATTCAAAATAGCAATAATAACCGAAATTGCAACGAATACAAGGCAAAGAGCTCTCATAATAATAGTAGTTTTCTTGTCGCTTGCCTTTTTGTTTATTTCACCCTTGTATAGGTCGATAGCAATTACCGATGCACTAGCAAGGGAAACCGATGAAAGTGTAGACATGCTTGCTGAAAGAATAAGCACTGCAATAACGCCTGTAAGTCCAACAGGAATAGCAATTTTTAACATTTCGGGAATTACAGCTCCGTCAGGAACTGATGATAGCTCAGGGAAGAAGTAGCTTAAAGCACCTGAGAAATATGCAACAAAGCCAATCAAAAGCGCAAAAGCGGTACTAACCACAACACCCTGCTGAATTGCTTTTTTATCTCTTATAGCATAATATTTGTGAATTGTTTGCGGTAATGCCCATACACCAAAGGAGGTTAAAAGTATTAAAGCAATTAGTGATACGGCACCTCCGTATAAGCCACCGCCTGAGGAAACAAACCAGGTGTCTGCTATTTCTGAAATATCCCAGTTGATATTATCGTGATTGAGGTAGCATATAATCATAAGAATAACGCCAATAATCATAACAATTCCTTGAATAAAATCAGATACGGAGCTTGCAAAATAACCGCCAAAGAATAAATATAATGCGGTAAGTGCTGCAAGGGCAACCATAACTACCCAACCGGGAATATTAAATACAATTTCGAAAAGACTGCTAAGTCCATTGTACACTGAAGCAGAATAAGGAATTAAAAATATGAAAATAACTATTGCAGAAACAACCTTGAGTCCGTTGCTTCCGTATCTCTTTTCAAAAAATTCAGGCATAGTCTTAGCGCCAAGCCTTTGTGTCATATTTTTTGTGCGCTTTGCAAGAACAAGCCAAGCGATAAGAGTACCGATAATCGCATTGCCAATACCAATCCAAACGGATGCAAGACCGAAGGAACGGCCAAACTGTCCTGCGTAGCCAATAAAAATTACTGCTGAAAAATATGTAGTACCGTATGAAAATGCGGTCATCCAGCCGTTAAGCCCCTTTTTACCTGCAAGTAAAAAATCATTAACCGAGCCGGAGCGTGATTTCGTGTAGATTGCGACCGCAACCATAGAAAGTGCATAAAGAATTAAAATAATGATGTCAAATGCCATAGCGTTTTCTCCAAGGATATAAATCTATCTTATATTATAAAAAATAAAAAGATAAAAAAATTATAGCACAATCAAAATATAATGTCAATGTGTATAAGTAAATTTCAACAAATTAAAGTGATAAAATTTTCATAATTTATGAATATTATTTACTTTATTCATAAAATGGTGTATAATTACTGTAGGGTACGGCGCTAGGACGTACCGAGAAAAGAAAGAAGGAAAATAATTATGCTACAAATAGGACAAAAAGCACCGGATTTTACATTACCAAATAAGGACGGAAAAACGGTATCACTATCCGATTTTCTAGGGAAAAAGGTAGTTTTATATTTTTATCCAAAGGACAACACCCCGGGATGCTCACGCCAAGCCTGCGCATTTGCCAGCCTATACGATGGCTTCAAAGCAAAAAACATTCAAGTTATAGGCGTTAGCAAGGATAGTATAGCCTCACATGTAAAATTTGCCGAAAAATATAATCTACCGTTTATATTATTATCTGACACCGAATTACAAGCCATCAAGGCATACGGTGTATGGCAGGAAAAGAAAATGTGCGGCAAGGTAGGCATGGGTGTTGTGCGCACAACCTTTATAATTGACGAAGAGGGCAATATTGCAAAAATAATGAACAAGGTAAAGCCCGACACCAACGCCGAGGAAATTTTAGCCGAGCTATGATAGGACTAAAAAGAGGAACAGTTATACTTTGCGACCACCAAGAAAAGTGGGAAATTGAAGCACAAAAAGCAATAGCTAAATTGAAGGAAATTTTAGGCGATACTGCAAGAAAAATAGAGCATGTAGGAAGCACAGCGATAAAATCAATTAAAGCAAAGCCTATAATTGATATAATGCTTTCCGTTGATAGCTTTTCTGAGCTTTTAAAATATGAAGAAATTCTGAGAGAGAGCTTCTTTTATTATCGTCCAAGCGCAAGCCACAATACTCAATTATTATTTGGCTGTGGTAGCTTTTATGATGGCACAGGTGATATTCAAACCCACTTTATCCACGCAGTGTTATGGGGAAGCCAAGAGGAAAGAAATTATATTAGCTTCCGCGATTACCTAAACGCCCACCCAGAGGACGCCAAAAGATATGAGGAACTAAAAATATCTCTTGCAAATAAGCCAAGAGATGAATATACCAAAAGCAAAAATCAGTTAATTAACCGAATTTTACAAAAAGCGCTTGCTTTATCTTATCTAGGCAAAGAGCTGGAAATAAAAATTGATAGACCTTTAGGTAGCACGCATCCAAAGCATAAAAATATCGTGTATCCTGTAAATTATGGTTACATTCCTAACCGAATCGTTGGAGATGGCGAGGAATTAGATGTTTATCTGCTAGGAGTAAATGAGCCTGTAAGTGAATATAAAGCTAAGATAATCGCAGTTATTTATAGACTAAACGATAACGAGGACAAATTAGTCGCCTGTCCAAGTGGAATTAGCTTTACAAAAGAGCAAATTATAGAAATGGTACATTTTCAAGAGCAGTATTTTCAAATTGAAATAGAAAAAATCAGCTAACAATCAAAGGTTGTTAGCTGATTTATTTTTATAGCTCAATATAAGCGCAAATTGCAAAGTGGTCGGAATAATATTGACCGTTTACAGGAATATCCTCCACAATGTATGCGTTTTCACATTTTCCGTCGGTGAAAATATAGTCAATTTTTACTTTTTCCTCTTCCTTTAATTGACCAAATGCATGGAAGGTAGGCTCAAAGCCATCAGTGCAATCTATAGCGCCTCTATATGAGAGGGCAGAGGTAATTAGCTGAATTTCCGGTGAGCTTGGCTCTGCATTAAAGTCACCTGTTAGCACAAATTTTTCCTTATACTGTGAAATAGCTTGTACTAATTGTAAAGCACCAAGGTATCTTGCATTCTTTCCGTGATGATCTAAATGTGTATTTATAAATCTAAAGGGCTCTTTTGTATCATTATGCTTTAAAAGAGTAGTGGTGTACATTCTGGGACAACCGCTTTGGTCACCGCCATATCTTGAGCCCGGAATATTAGGAGTTAATGATAGCCAAATATTATCACAGGATAAAAGCTCGATTTTGTCAGCTCGGTATGCAATCATCATAGCCTCACCGTGAAGATTTTTATCTCTTCCACAGCCTGTTATACAATAATCAGGAAGTGCTCGTCTTAGCCTGTCCCTCATAGAGTCCGTTACCTCTTGAAAGCCAATAACATCAGGGAGCTCCTTATTTATAACCTCTAAAACTCTGTTAAATCTATTGGTAAAGGAATTTATTCCGTCATATTCTGTGTCCATACGGATATTAAATGTCATTATTTTAACTAAACTCATTTTTATCACCTTAATTACTTAATTTTTTGCCACAATATTGGCAGAAGAATGAATCCTCAGATGCAGGCAGGGGCTTGCCGCATTTCATACAGAAATTAGCTCTTTCATTAAAGCTGTTTATTGGAAGCTCCTCGTTTTCTATCTTGCTTGCTAAGCTAGCTAAATAACCGTTAGGAATATCAAGACATTCTTCAATGATATTAAGCTTATCATTTTCAATGCGCTTTAACCTTAAGCTTTCAATTCTGGAAATCAAAAGTCCGTTTAAAGCAGCATTTGCTCCCTTAGAGCTTATAATCAAATCGGCGAGCTCACCTTGAGTCAGCCCCTTTCTTTTTCGAGCTGCTTGAATTTCGTGCGCCAGCGCTTTAGAAATATAGGTTTTTTTATTCAATTGACCTCTTTCATATATTCTCATTACCTCTCTATAGTCAAGATTAGATGCATTACTGACACCCTCGTTAACTAAAAGAAATAGCAAATCAATAACATCATCAATGCTATCATTATTAAATGTACGCGTATGCTCCAGTCTTGGGAAAACGATTTTATATGCCCAGCCTTCATTACTATCACATTTTACAATATGGCAAATAGAGTGATATGTTAAAAGCATATCATAGCCCGAAGCGACAGAAGAATTAACATAAACGACAGGATAAAGACACATATCGTTTTTTTCGATAAGCGCCAGCTGTTCACAGGACGGCTCCAGCATAGAAATAAAGTCCTCACCCTTTTCCTTTGTAGCAAGCCCGTTTTTTATTAGCATTTCAATTATTCTGGGAAACCTAAGGCTTGTGTTGTCTACATATTTGAAGGACTTATGTGTATCTATTATATTTTTACGAAGATAAAAGACAAAATAGCTTGAATTATCAGGCGCTTTACTTTGCTTGAATACACATTCAATATTCCAAGTAAAATTGTCCTTAGTGCGCTTTCTAATCAATAAAAATGAGCTGTATTGAAATTCCTCGTCCTCAGCGCAAATAATTTTAAGCGTTGCGTCAATGCCTTCAATAGAAATATTACAGCCTTGACCAATGCTGTAAAGAGGAGAAGGAATATCCATTTTATATTTAAAGCTACCGTCAGCCTCTCTCATCCAAGACTCAACAGTATTAAAAAAGCTTTTAAAGCTAGCTTCCCTTGTGGCAGGCAAGTGCCAAGACATTATTGTATGCATAATACCCCCTATATGTGTAAGCTCAGGTACATTTTAGCACAAAAAAAGCCTAAAGTCAATAGTTTTACCAAAATTGGATAAAAAATGGCTTTTAAAAAGCCTTATCCAAAAAATGTTGGATATTTTTTAGATAATTTATCCAAAAGCACTTGACAAGCTTAAATATTAATGATATAATCAGTTCAAATAGGAAGGGAAGGTAGAATTATGGAAAACTTAAAGTACAAAATGGTTTTTATGGATTTTTATTCGGCAATTATGGGAAGCTTTTATTCACCTATGGAAAAGGAAAGAATTCTAAGGCTAATAGCAATTGCAAACGGTGTAGATGCAAAGGAAATATCAGAAGTAATCAAATCGTATCAGACTATAGAAAACGAAGGCATAGACAATCCGGTAAGCATTAGCAACTATCTTTTAACAGTAATTTTCAGAAAAGACTTATCTCCAATCCTTTACAATGCGGTTACAGCGCTATATGAAATATTTAACAGTGGCAAGGGCAAGGAAGCATATTCAAACGAAACCTTGTGGCGCCGTTCAATTCTTAGAGGCAATAATCAGCTTGATGTTGGCTATTACGAATATGCGCGAGGCAGACTGGACCGTTCAATCGAAGCTTTTGAAAAGCTAAAGAAAAGCAACAAGCAATTGCCTGTTACCGAATACTTAGCACTTCTTTGCTATGAGGCACAAAATTATGAAAAAGCATATGAATACGCACTGGAATCACAATATATATCAGAAGAGGAAAGAATGGAGATTTCTTGGTTATTAGAAATTGAAAATCAATGTAAGCAAAAGCTGTCAAATGAAGCACAGGAGAAAATCGAAAAAGAGGTATTAAATAAAAAGAACACACCTTCAAGAATAGGATTTTAACAAGGAGGATAATTATGGATTGTATCGAACAGCTTTTATTAAAAACAAATAAAAATGGCTGTGAGGCCTCAGAATGTATAGATTGCACTGCTAATGCCGGCGTGCAAGGCGGCAGATGGATAAAAAAGGATGACATTTCATCACAAAAGGAAATCGGACAGCCTGTCTATATGGATGATGAAAGCATACTCCTTTATCCAATTTCTCACAATATGATTATAGGCTCAACAGGCTCGGGAAAAACAACTGTCCTTTATGATAACTATATTGAATTTTATTCAAAGCTCCCCAAGGCAATACGCCCATCCTTCTTGGTTCTTGACTTAAAGGGTGATATGTATATGCGTCATACCAAGGAGCTTGAGAATGAAGGCTATAAGGTAAGAGTTTTAGATATGAGAAATGCGTTTTTCTCAGCAGGCTATAATCCACTTTCCTCAATATATGATTTTTATGAGGAAAGCCTAAGAATTGATGAGGATTTAAACAATGACAGAATAGATGCCTGCTTTAATGGCAAGGTATATAAATCTAAAAATCAGGCAAGAAGCGCAGCAAGAGCCCGTTATTTCGAGCTAAGAGATGCGGTAGACAGATATATTACTGAAATTGCAGAAATATTTGTAGTTAATACCGACCCTAAAAATCTATCATGGACAGAGGGTGGAAGAAACTGCCTTAAGGCAATATTGCAAACAATGCTAAGAGATTCCGAAAATCCTAAATTTGGAATGACGAAGGAAAAGTTTACAATTAAAAATGTATGTAAAACCGCATTCACCACCGAGGACGGCTGTGAGGTAATAATTGATTGGCTAAAAAGAGCAGAGGACATTCCCGTAGTATCAGGAGCGCTTGGCGCGTGCTATAACATAAAAGCACAGGTGACCAGAGATGGCTATGTATCCTCATTAAATGCGGAGCTAAATAAATTCTCATCATTGTCAATATCCGCATTAACCGCAAAATCAGATATAATTATGTCCGAGATAACAGAGGGCAAGGAGGATTACGCAGTATTTTTAATTCCTGATAGCCGTGTACAGTGTACAAATAATATCGCTTCAATGTTTATTAATGATTTAGTAAACTCACTTACCGATAAGGCGGACAAAAATCCATCCCGTGCGCTCGATAAGGATTTTATAATCTTAGCTGATGAAATGGGAAATATGCCAAAGCTACCAAATATAAGTAATAAAATATCATCCCTTCGTTCAAGAAAAATATGGTTGCAAATGGCTGTTCAATCTCTTGAGCAGCTAGACGAGGTGTATGGTGAAAAAATATCTGCAACAATAATTGATAACTGCGATATACATATATTTCTTGGCTGTAACAATGATGCCTCAAAATCTCGCTTTGCACAGTCAATGGGCGAAAAAATAGGTATAGTATTGTCGGCAAATATAGGCAACGGTGGAATGGCAACATTATCAGAAACCACCAAAAGCATACCTGTTGTAAGAAAAAGCGACCTTGACCTTTTAAAGCTAGGTGAGTTTTATGTAAGAGCAAGAGTAGCCAGTAATTTAAAATCGTCAATGATACCGTATTTCCTACGCACCGATGTAAATAAGGAGCTATTTGAATATGAGCTGGAGTATAATGGCTTTGAGCCAAATGACCATGTTTATAGCATCAAGGAAACGTTAAAGCTCTCAGAAGAAGATGACGATGATGACGATTTCTATACTCCGTCAAGACCTACTCAAAGACCTATGTTTCAGCAAAGACCAAGATCACAGGAGGAAACGGAATTTTTAACTGATATTGATAGAGCAATACCAAGATTTTCATTAGATATGTTCTTTGTAAGCAATCCTAAAAATCTATCAGCAGAAATAAAGGAAATTATAAAAAAAGAAACTAAGGATGGAAACGAGTATAATCAAAAGCTGGAGGCGCTAAAGGAAGAAGCGATATTCCCTCAAGCAATTCAAAAGGCAATGTGTGATAATATAACTGAAAAGCCACGAGGAAACGAGCATTGGAAGCTATACTTCAAGCGTGACCTTTTATATGATGCAACATTAAAGCAAGCAAGTGGAAAAACCGCAGCTATCGAGGAAATAAACCGTCGTATAAAAGCAATCGACGAGCTAGCCTGCTTTAATGAGGAAATAAAGCAGCTCTATAAGGATGTAATTGACTGCATTGAAAAAATGAGCGACTCCGACTATTCAAAATACCTTACCAAGGTAAGAGCAAGAAACAATTTCGACTCCATTTAAATCTAACTATAAAAACCAAAAGCCTTGCAAATTGGAAACAATTTGCAAGGCTTTTTCAAAAATATTAAAATTTTATTATACTACATTATTTCTGCAAAAGCAAATAAAAATGTCCTGATTTCAACCCACATATAACTTGACAAATTATTCCATATATGGTATGCTGTAATTGATAGATGCTGATTTAATAAGGACATCGCATTAAACAAAAAGACCGCTAACGCGGTCTTTGCTCACACAATGTGATTCGTTAAACGATGCTTTCGCTAAAAGCTTATTTGAACTTGTAGTGTAATTTGTCTAGTAGCTTAGACAATTAGATTATAAAGCATAATTTTAAATTTGTCAATAGTAAAATTAAATTTGGAGGAAATTATATGAAAGTCAACAAAAATAACATAAACACAAAGGATTACTATATAGGCTTAGACATAGGCACTAATTCAGTAGGCTTTGCAACAACGGATGTAAATTATGAGTTGAAAAAGCATTCGGGAAAAGCAATGTGGGGAGTACGACTTTTTGATGAAGGTGAAACTGCCGAAGGCAGAAGGGCAAATAGAACAAATAGACGACGCCTTTCACGGAGAAATCAAAGATTAGCGTTATTAAATATGTTATTTGATGAAGAAATATCAAAAATTGATAGCGGATTTTTTATGCGACTTAAGGAAAGCTTTTTGTGCTTAGACGATAAAACAAAAGGGATAAAATATTCGTTATTTGCAGACGCCAATTATAACGATAAGGACTATATGAAAAAATATCCAACTGTTTATCATTTAAGAAAAGCGCTTATTGATTCTACTGAATCACAGGATATTCGTCTAGTTTATTTGGCGATTCGTCATATTTTAAAAAATAGAGGGCACTTTTTGTTCGATGTTGATAGTGAGAATAATCAAGATTTTAAAACCCTGTTCAATGATTTTATATGCGTGTTAAATGAAATTAAAGAGATTTCACTCGATATAATGGCTGAGGATGTTTATACGATAATAACTAGAAAGGCAGGAAAGCTTGACAGAGTACGAGAAATAGTCGCTTTAATTAATCCACCAAAGGAAAATAAAAAAGCTATAGAAAAGCTATTTAGCTTAATGATAGGTGGCACGGCTAAAATGTCCGATATATTTGAAACGGATTTTTCAGGCAGTCTTTCCTTTGATATGGGTGAGGAAAAGCTTATTGAGGTCGCAGATGAAATTGGAAACGATTTTGACCTAATATATAGTGTGAAAGCTATTTATGACTGCTTGATTCTTGAAAAAATAATGAAAGGATATAAGACATTATCGGATTATAAAATCGCAGAATATGAGCAGCATAAGCAGGATATAAGGGAATTAAAGGGCTTTATAAAAAGTGAGCTGAAGGATGAAAGGTTATATAGAGAGGTTTTTAACACTCGAAAGGAAAAATTAACTAACTATTCATCATATTCAGGCTATAAAAAAGGCGATAAGGAGTGTCATTGCACACAAGAGGAATTTTGCAAGTATTTGAAGGGTAAATTGCCAAACAATTTTGAAAAATACCCTAAATATGCGAATATGCATCAAAGGATACTGGAGGGGGCATTTGCGCCAAAGCTAAGAAAAACTGAAAATGGAGTTATTCCAAATAGCTTGCACAGAAGTGAGTTAATTTCAATACTCAATAATGCTTCATTAACACATAAATTTTTAAATGCCGCAGATGAAAACGGAATAACTGTAAAGGAAAAAATCATTTCTATTTTTGACTATCGCATTCCGTATTATGTTGGACCATTAAAAAACGGTTGGGCAGTAAGAAAAGAAGACGGAAAAATTTTACCTTGGAATTTTGATAATAAAATAGACTTAGAAAAGTCTAGCGAATGCTTTATTACAAGAATGACCTCTCAATGTACATATACAGGAGATGATGTTCTTCCTAAGGATTCTTTATTATATTGTGAATTTGAGGTTTTGAATGAAATAAACAATATTAAAATCAACGGCAAGCCGATAACGGTTGACTGTAAAAAGCTGATTTACGAGCGGCTATTTGTAAATAACAATAAAATGGTTACAAAAAAACGCATAGAAGATATACTAATAGCTAACGGATTATTAGAGGAAGGAGATATAATTAGCGGAATAGATGATACTATAAAATCACAGCTTTCCTCGTATCACAAATTGAAAAACATTATTTCCAAAACCTCTTATGATGTAACCGAGGAGATTATAAGAAGAATAGTTTTATTTGGTGACGATAAAAAGCTACTTAAAAAATATCTGAAAAACGAAATAAAGCTTTCTGACGAAGATGTAAGTTATGTGTCAAGATTAAAGTTTAAGGGCTGGGGAAGACTATCTAAAAAGCTTTTAATAGGTATCGAAGCTGTAAATAAAGAGACAGGCGAAGTAGTTACAATAATGGATATGCTAAGGGATACTAATTTAAATTTAATGAAGCTATTATCTCAAGAATATACATTTAAGGAGCGTGCAGACGAATATAAATCTCAAAAGCTGGGAACAAAGGAACCCCCCCGCGAGATGGTGGACGCATTGTATGTTTCACCTAAAATAAAAAGAAGCATATGGCAAACACTTAGAATTTTGGACGAAATAGTAGATATAGAAAAGGGCTCGCCGAGAAAAATATTTATTGAGGTTGCAAGAGACCGAAATAACGACAATGAAAAGAAACGTACAAGCTCTAGAAAGGAGCAATTGCTTGCTTTGTATAAAAATTGTAATGAGGACGCTAAAATCCTTTTTGATAAGCTAAGCGATGAAAGGGAAGAAAATCTTCGTAGAGACAAGCTATTTTTATATTATCAACAATTCGGTAAGTGTATGTACAGTGGAGAGCCAATTGAGTTAAGTGACCTTGAAAATGATGCTCTTTACGACATAGATCATATATATCCGCGCTCAAAAATCAAGGACGATAGCATAAATAATAGAGTTTTAGTAAAAGCAGAATTGAATCGCGAAAAAACTAATAGATATCCAATATCAAATGAGATTCGCGCAAAAATGAATGGCTTTTGGAATTTGCTTTTGAAAAAGCAAGCAATCAGTCCCGAAAAATATGAAAGATTGATTAGACACACACCGCTTACTGCAGACGAATTGTCATCATTTATTAATCGACAGCTTGTAGAAACAAGACAGTCAACAAAGGCGGTGGCTGAATTGCTTAAGACTATATATCCTGATACAAAGGTTGTTTACTCAAAGGCTGGAAATGTAAGCGATTTTAGACAGAAATATGATTTAGTAAAATGTCGTGATATAAACGACCATCATCATGCAAAGGATGCATATCTCAATGTTGTGGTTGGAAATTATTTTGACACGCGTTTTACAGAAGCGTTTATAAAGAATATTCTTTCTGAAAATTATAGCTTAAACGTAGACGCACTATATGATAGAAATGTCAGGGGAGCTTGGACAAGTGGTGATAACGGAACAATTGCAACAGTTAGGAAAACAATGCAAAAGAATAATGTTCTATTTACAGTTATGCCAAAAGAAAAGCATGGACAATTATATAAAGTTACCATATTAAGTAAAAGTGCTGATTTAGTACCGATAAAAAAAGAATTGGATACTAATAAATATGGTGGTTATGGAAGTGCAGCTGGGGCTTATTTTGTGTTAGTAGAGCATACCGAAAAGGAAAAGAAGGTAAGAACGATAGAAGCTGTGCTAATGTATCAAAGAGCGGAATACGAGAAAAATCCTGAAGATTTTGCCCAAAAATATTGGTACAGCGATGCCAAAATATGTCACAAAAAAATACTGTTCAATACGCTTTTAGAATTGAACGGAATTAGGGGATATGTAACAGGTAGGTCTGGCAACTATTTATTAATAAATCAGTCATATCAATCTATTGTAGATGAGGCTTCAGTAAAGTATGCTAAAAAACTAAAAAAATTAGTTGACCTAAATGATAAAAATAAAGAACAAGGTATAATGATTTCAGGCGTTTCTGTAGAGCAGAATGTTGAATTATATCAAAAGCTTTTGCTCAAATTAAGCAATGGTATTTATAACAAGCTATATCCTAAAATGTATCGGTTAATGGAGGAAAACAGTGAGCAGTTTAAAGGCTTAACTATCATAGAACAGGCAAAAACAATATTAGAAATTTTTAAGGCAATGAAATATAACGGTGGAAATCCGTCGTTTAAAGATTTTTGTGGTGAAAACACCATTGTTGATAGAAGATATAGTAAAAAAGTAACAAATTATGAAACAGCATATCTAATTAATCAATCTGTTACGGGAATATTTGAAACCAAAATCAACCTTCTAAATTAAGGAGAAAAAATGAGCTGGCGTATCGTGGTTATCAAAAACAAATCAAAGCTTGACTATAAAATGGATTATTTAGTGGTAAGAACAGAGGAGAAAACTACAAGAGTACATATGGATGAAATTTCAACTCTACTTATAGAATCTACCTCTGTATCATTGACGGCTTACCTACTTGCAGAGTTGTCAAAGAAGAAAGTAAAGGTTATTTTTTGTGACGAAAAATGCAATCCAATAAGCGAGCTTTGTTGTTTGTATGGTAGCCACGACACAAGCCGAAAGGTTAGAGAACAAATAAAATGGCAAGATGAAACAAAACGATTAGTGTGGGCAGAAATTGTAAGAACAAAAATTGTTGGTCAACTATCAAATCTAGACTATTCGTTATCAAAAGAAAGACAATTGTTGGAGGAATATATAAAAGAAACATTGCCTGGCGATCCAACTAATAGAGAGGGTCATGCGGCTAAGGTGTATTTTAACGCTCTTTTTGGTAAAGATTTTTCTCGCAGTGACGACAATTTAATAAATTCTGCTTTAAATTACGGCTATGGCGTTTTATTGTCTGCTTTTAATAGAGAGATAATTATGAACGGATATTTAACTCAAATCGGTATTTTTCATAACAACATGTTTAATAATTTTAACTTATCCTGCGATTTTATGGAGCCCTTTAGACCTTTTGTTGATAGATTGATTATAAATCTTAAGCCCACAAAGCTTGAGCATGAGGAAAAAATGAAAATAGTTGATATATTGAATACCAAAATAAAAATTAATGGACAAAATCAATATATCTCAAACGCTATATATATTTACACGCAGAGCGTTTTAGAGGCGTTGTTGGAAAATGATGCCTCTAAAATCAAAAATCCGTCATATGAGTTATAGATACATGAGATTAATAGTGCTTTTTGATTTACCAACACTGACAACGCAAGATAGACGCGAATATTCAAGGTTCCACAGGTTTCTTATAAAAAACGGATTTATTATGATGCAGGAATCTGTGTATTGTCGCCTGTCTTTAAATTCAACCGTCCAAAACTCGCTTTTGGATAAGGTGAGAAAACATAAACCGCCAAAAGGAATAGTTCAAATGCTAACTGTAACAGAAAGACAGTTTTCAAGAATAGAGTATTTAGTAGGACAATATAATGGTGATGTTCTAAATACAGACGAAAGGCTGGTAGAGCTATGAAACTTATACATCCAATTCTAAATAATCCGATTAATTGGAAGGATAACTCGATAAATTCATTTGTAATTGAAAATCCGATAATATATCGTGATTTTATAAAGGAGCTTTACGACCAATTAGAAGGAAGCAGAGGGAAGTTTGTGTTATCTAAGGATGAAGAAATACTAGAATTGTCAAAATATACAGAAATGATTAGTGATATTATTCAAATAAATACAGAAAATAAAAAAATAATAACAGGTATTATTAAGGAATTGACTGATATTTCTATAAATGAAAGGCATCTTGAATTAACCGAACTGTACAGAAAAATAAACGAGGAATTAAATGAAATAATATTTTCGTCTGGCATGGATATTGTATACGATGATATAAATGATATATCACAAATTTTAAAGCTATACAATGTTAAACCAAACGACGAAAAAACATCATTGGCTGAAAGAATTCTGTTTTATATGGAATTATGTGAAAAGTACCAAAAGAAAAAGCTTTTTGTGTTTTTAAATTTACACTCATATTTTACAAGGCACGAGCTAGAGCTCCTGTTTAAAAACATACAGTACTCAAGGCATAATGTTTTTATAATCGAAAGATATGATTATAAAGCCCTCCCTCAAGAAATAAAAAGAATTATTGAT
>JAGAJV010000120.1 GCA_017625915.1 Clostridia bacterium | reverse complement strand
ATGATTTGTTCCTTTTGTGGAGCATTTTTAAATTCATTCATAATGCTCATGCTATCTTTTTTAGCCATAATATACCTCCGTAGCCTTAAGCTATTTTTATTTTAGCATTATACTTTTCTAAATGCAATATATTTTGAATAAATAATTACAAATATTTACCGCATGTATATTCAAATTTTGACGGTAGCTGTCAATCTCTCTTATTTCTATTGACACAAAATTTCTATAATGTTATAATTAAATTATCTTAAATTATGGAGATATAAAAATGTATAATCTTTCTGCTAATAGCCTTCAGCTATCAATAAACGAGGAAAAGGGCTACATATCCTCACTTAAAATCGGTAATAAGGAATGCTGTGCCGGCATATGTCCGATTTTTAATATTAGATTTCGCAATAAAAACGGAGATAAGCTTTATATAAATTCAACTGAAGCAACAAGGGTAAGCGCTACATCAAGTGGCATTGTATATAGTGGCTTCGGCGGTGCTTTTGACGAGCTTTCAGTTAAGCTTACAATAACTACGGACGAAGCAATTAATTGGCAAATTGCAGTAAGCTCTGTAAATAGCGAGTACGCAATCGAATATGTGGAGCTACCTAAAGCTTGCTTGCCCAGACTAATTGATAACGATAAAAACGGCGGTAAAATTCTTTTCCCATATGATGAGGGCATACTTATCACAAATGAAACGCTTTTGCCACGATATGAGCCTGAATTTCCAATGTCGGGAGCGTTTTTCATTTTTCCTAACAAGGTATGCTCGCAGTTTTTAGCATATCTTTTTGAGGATGTTGGCTTATATATTGGCGCACACGATACCAAGCGCGCATTTAAGGGTGTTGATTTTTATCCCGAGGATAAGGGTATTTCCTTGCAAATGCGTTTATACTCCGGAGCTGATTTTGGCGATGGCTTTGAAAGCGATTATCCTATTGTATGGAAGGCTTGCACAGGAGATTGGAAAAGTGCTGCTGAAATTTACAGGTCTTGGTTTGAAAATAACCTACCGCCTAAGGTTGTGAAAATAAACGAAAACAAAGCCTTGCCAAAATGGTACAAGGATATGCCTTTAGTTGTAACATATCCAATCAGAGGAATACACGATATGGATAAAATGGAGCCTAACGCGTTATTCCCATATACAAACGCACTGCCAATTCTTGAAAAAATTAAAAATGCAACAGGCGCTTCCATTATGGCTTTACTTATGCACTGGGAAGGCACTGCGCCTTGGGCGCCACCTTATGTATGGCCACCGTATGGCGGTGAGGCGCTATTTAACGAGTTTAGAGATAAGCTACATAAAAATGGCGACCTACTTGGTGTTTATTGCTCGGGCTTTGGCTATACGAAGCAAAGCACATTAATTGATAGCTATAATTGCGAAAGGAAAATCGAGGAGGAAAATGTGCTGGAGGGTGTTTGCCATTCCCCTGAAAACAAGCCTGAGCTTGGCATTACCTGCTGTCCATATCAGCGCTATGGCTATGATATTTGTCCTGCTTCAGAGCGTGGTCGTGAAATTCTTAACGAAGCATACTCGCCTTTATTTGAAGGTGGGATTGACTATGCGCAAATACTTGACCAAAATCACGGTGGCGGACAATATATGTGCTTTGCAAGGGAACATTCGCACCCACCTATGCCCGGGGAATGGATGACCTCAAATATGCAGGAGCTGCTTTCGGAATGGAACGATTTAGCCCCAAATATGCTATTTGGCTGTGAAAGTGCAGCATCTGAGGCGTTTATAGGCAATCTTTTAATGAGTGATAATAGATTTGAGCTAAATTATCCCTATGGCACACCTGTGCCTGTTTACGCTTACATTTATCACGAATATGTAAGGAATTTTATGGGCAATCAATGCGGCTGTCCCTTTGAGCCGAAATGTGACACCTTGCGCTACCGTTTGGGCTATTCCTTCTCTATTGGTGATATGATGACGCTTATTCTAGCGCCAAACGGTGAGCTAATGACGCATTGGGGCACTCACGATTTTGAAAGCGCGCCAAATATGGAGCTTACGCTGACCTTTATTAAAAATATGCTTGAATTTTATAATGAACAAGCTAAAAAATATTTATATTCAGGCAAAATGAAGCTAGCAAGCAATATAAAATGCGAGAATATTACTATTCCTTTATTCAGAGGACAGCCACAAATAACGCTTCCTCGCTTGCTTTCCTCCTGTTGGGAGGCTGAAAACTCAAAAGCTGCATACATTGTAGTAAATCCCGAAAATGAGCCTGTTAGCTTCTCAATTGATAACGAGTCCTACACTGTTGCTCCTTTAAATGCTTCTTTAATTATTAAATAAACAAAGAGGCTGACAAGAAGTCTTGTATTACAAGCTAAATAACAATAAAAGGCAGAAATTTCAAACGAAATTTCTGCCTTTTTTCTTAATGTGTCAGCCTTTTTATAATATAAAATAAAAGTGGCAACATCCATCACGATACCTACAAATAGCAAGGCTCATGTCTAGTTGAATGTTGCCATTAGCAAAGCTATTACAGCCTTCCTCCGAGAGGAAGGTGCCGAGCTTGTGAGGCGGAAGGAGAGTGCGTTACCATATTATTTAGCTTAACGTTATTGTAACGCTTTCTCCCTCAGTCACTGCGTGACAGCTCCCTCCCGGAAGGAGCCTGTGGACGACCAACGATCACCTCTACACATTGCCTATTCACTAGTCACTAATGCTGACTACTAGATTAACGGGACATCGATAGGGGGTTTCCCGAAACGAGGCACGAATTTTTATGTTCGCGTGTATGCCTTAATTTATCAGCCTCATTTTTTAATATTGTAACGGTATATCATATACAGACATTACTGAAATATTTTCAAGTATTTCCTTAGCTGGCAGGTCTGATTTTGCAATGATTTTATATGGCTCAGCCCTCGATAAATCAAAATAGTTATCGCTAAGAATTATATCATAATTTTTAAAGGATACCTCTACATTTTTTGCAAAGGCATCTGTTGTAAATGTAATTAAGACGATGTTTTCTATATTCTCTGCCTCTATTTTTATATTTGGCTTTAAGAATTTAAAATACTTTGGCTTTGTGCCAAGCTCCACATTTCTTGCTATTAGCGTATTTCTATTATCGTATAGCTCGCAATAGAAATATGTATCTCTTTTTCCGTCAAAATCCTTATTTGAATAGCTTTCAACATCAAGTGAGGAAAGGGCGCTTACTGAAATTGATTTTTCAAGTTCCCAAGCAGGTGTGAAATCGTTTTTCATAACGCCTGCCCTTATATAGCCATCAAAGGCGGTTAAGGTTTCGTTTGATACATTTACTGCAATTTGTCCGTTTTCATTAAACAAGCCAAGGGACACGGGCTGATAGAAGCTTTTCGCAAAATAATGCAGTGCCTTATATCTACCGTAGTAATCAATGCTTGACCAGGACGCAACGGGCCAGCTATCGTTTAATTGCCAATAAACCGAGCCCATTGTATAGCCACGGCATCTTCTAAAATGCTCAACACCATATTTTATAGCATTTGCTTGGTTAAGCTGTGTTGCATATACGGTTGCTTCTAAATCCTTTGGAAGCTGATACATTTCTGCTACATAGCTTAAGATTTTTATATTACCGTGCCAGCATTTTTGGTGTCCTTCCATTGTGTAGGAAAGTAAATTTCTTTCATCCTTAGGGCAAAATGCATCTATAGTTTTTATTGACGGCAAGCTTTCAAAGCCATATTCTGAGCAGAAGCGGAATTTGTGCTTTCTATACTCGTCGAACCCACAATTTCCGTGCCACACATCCCAAAAATGTACATCTCCGCGAGTGTGGTCCTGTGGATAATCAAAGCCACCTCCTGAGGTTGGACTTGATGGGGTATATGATATATATGGTGCATACTCCTTGCAGATGGCAGGCAAAATTTCCTCATATAGCTTTAAATAGTCACTACGCACAAGTGGGTCATTACCGTCGGCACATTCCCAATTAAGCACAGCCTCCTCCATTTCGTTATTGCCACAAAGCAAGCCGAGGGATGCGTGATGTCTTATTCTCTTTACATTATATATAGCTTCGGCTATAAATTCCTTTTCATTGCTTTCTGTCAGCCAAACATTTGCGCAGGCAACCATAAAGTCCTGCCATACGATAAGACCGTATCTATCGCACAGCTCATAGAAATAGTCACGGGGATAGTATGCTCCGCCCCATACTCTTATGCAGTTGAAGTTAGCAAAAGTGCAATCCTGTATTAGTCCTTCAAGCCTTTCGTTAGTTTCTCTTGACGGTATGCTATCAATTGGCACATAATTTGCGCCCTTAGCAAATATTTTAATTCCATTTATTTTGAAGCAAAACTCCTGACCGTATTCGTCATTTTCTCTACTTAGCTCTAATGTGCGTAAGCCTACTGCTTTTGTGGCTTCATCAATTAGCGTGTCGCCATCATAAAGCTTGAAGGTAACATCATATAAATTCTGCTCACCATAGCCATTTGGCCACCACAGGTCAGGGCTTTTTATTGTTATTTCACCCTTACCGTTTTCTAAGGTCACCAATTGTCCGTCAGCCTCACAGGTGATTTTTATACCCTTAGAATTATGCTTTGTTATAGCAGATAGCTCCAGCCTTACCATTCCGTTTTCGTGATGCTGGATAATATTTATGTCCTCTATTTTGTCGGTGTTATAGCAATTAACCGTAACAGAACGGAAAATTCCCATATTAGGAAGTGTAGGCGCCCAGTCCCAGCCTGACATATAAAATGCTTTTCTCAAATGAGATGCACCCTTAACTGTTGCTCCGTCCATATAAAGATGGTGAAATTTTTCCATTTTTTCAAAATATTCTAAAGGGGACTTAAATTCAAGCCTTATCTCGTTATTGTTTTTTGCCATTCCTTTTATATCGTACTCGTACATGCGGTGCATATTCATTACGCTGTCTAAAAGCGTGCCGTTAAAATATATATCGCATATTGTATCAAGTCCAAAAAAGGTAAGGTCTATTTTTTCGTTATTAAGCTCGCTATCGCTTAATGTAAATTCACTGTAAAAGGTGCAGTCATTTCTTGATAGCTCAGCAAGCTTTTTTTCATTATCGCCATAGTAGGGGTCGTCTATTAGCCCGTGCGCATATAAAACACTGTACATATCGCAGGGAACGGAGCAAGTAAGTCCCTTGTGCTCCATAAAGTCCATTTTCCAGTTATTAATTATCATATAATCTCCTTTTGCAAATTACTAAGATTATTTTATCACAACGGTTTATTTCTTGCAATATAAACTTTTGAATATACTAATATTGGTATAGCAATTTTATAAAAATTCATTGAAAAAGAGTCTTAAATATGGTATAATGCTATTAACAAAATATTGGAGGAATATTATGATGAATGAAAAGGTACATAAGCTATTAAATCAACAAATTAACAAGGAATTTTACTCAGCCTACCTATATCTTGATTTTTCAAATTATTTTAAAGCAAGAGGTCTTGACGGCTTTGCAAATTGGTATTTAATTCAAGCTCAAGAGGAGCGCGACCACGCAATGCTATTTTATCAATACCTACAGAACGAAAATCAAGCAGTAGCTCTTGATGCAATCGCTAAGCCTGACAAGGTATTTACCTGTGATATGGATGTTTTAAAGGCAGGCCTTGAGCACGAGGAATATGTAACCTCACTTATTAATGATATTTATGCCGAGGCATACGAGGTTAAGGATTTCCGTACAATGCAGTTCCTTGATTGGTTTGTTAAGGAGCAGGGCGAGGAGGAAACAAACGCCAACGATTTGATTACAAAAATGGAGCTTTTCGGCTCTGACCCCAAGAGTCTGTATATGCTGAACCAAGAGCTGGGTACAAGAGTATATAGCGCTCCATCATTAGTTTTATAAAATACAAAAATACCATCTTTAGAGTAGTGCTCTAAAGTACAGTTTTCATAAATACGGTATATTTCGAAAGAGTTATGCCGTGTTTTTGCATTTGTGGGCACAAATGCGGTGCTTGTCAGAAAAAACGATGAGTGGAGTAGCACCTAAAGTAAAGGCTCCCTCCGGGAGGGAGCTGGCGCCGTAGGCGACTGAAGGAGAGCGCGTTACTATGGAAATCAAATTAAATTTCAAGTTGCGCAGGCTCCTTCCACCACTTCGTGGTCCCCCTCCCTCTCGGATGGAGGCTATGCTACCGCTCGACGGTGCATATCAAGAAAAAGACGAAGAGCTTTTACATTCTTCGCCTTTTCCTTTCGGTAGGTAACGTATTCTATTGAATTTCAAAACTGTCCTTAAAGGTACATCCCCTTACAGATGGTTTTTTATTTAGATTTCAATTGTTGCATTAAAGTCCTCTGATGTGGCTGTAATTATGGATTTTTCTGCGTTTTTATGCTTTTTAAGCACGACTACTGATTTTCCGTGATATACTTTTCTTTCTTTTGCTGATGTATAAATATCCTCGCATACAAGGTCGCCACTGGCAACGCCTAAAATATCAGCGCCATCGGCTGTATAGCTTACCTTTCTTGCATCCTGTGTGCATAAATTGCCGTTTTTGTCTTGAATTTCAACAGTCACATATATAATATCGCTACTTGGCTTTTTGGTGTATTTAGTCAGGTAGCTTTTTTCCTTTATAAGTGCGATTTTCTCAGCATCTCCCTCTGTTTTAATAGAGGATACATATTCCTTGCCATTCAGAATTGCTTTTGCAGATATTTCGCCAGAATGGTAGATTGTTTTAAATAGGTAAACACCCTTTTCTGTACGTTTTTGTCTTGCTACCTCGCTACCGTTTGTGTATAGCATCATTTCGTCACATTCGCCAAATACGTAAACCTCGATTGGCTTACCCTCATAGTCCTTGTAATTCCAGCTATGCTCACATTCGTAAAAGCCCCAGCCACTTATTCTATAGTCAACGCCTGCAAATTGTGGGGGACGGGGTGCGATATATGGCTCTTTTCTTAAACCCCAAGCAATTTCACGATAGTAGGATTGTGGCTTTCTTACGCCTAAAATATCAATATCACCGCAGTTTGCTATGTGATAAGGATAATCGAACATAAACGGTCCCTCGGTGTTCCTTGTATGCTCCACATGTCCGATTGCAGTTTCGCCAAAGTAGTCCCAAGCAGTCCATACAAAATCCCCTGCTATTCTTGGGTTATTTTTTAATTGGTTTATAGTTGTATATGCATTGATAGGAAAGGTTTCTGTATTTAAAATTACTCTATTTGGAAATCTTGCAAGGTCCTTTTCAAGCCTGTATTCAAGGTAGTTATAGCCGATTATATCAACAGTGTCGGCTGTAATCCTTGTTTTCTTAGCAAAATAGTCCATTTTTTCGCAAGGAAAATCGTTTTCTGCTTTTTCTATTTCATATGCCTCAGAATTATCCCATAAGCTACACAATGCGTGTGAAAGAGGGCGAGAGGTGTCGTATAAACGAATATTGTCAGCTATATTTCTAGCTACACGGTAACCGTAGCCTCTGCCTGCCTTTTGTGGAATTTCGTTACCTGTTGACCACATTACAATTGATGGGTGGCATCTATTGCGCTTTACAATTAGTTCTATCCACTTTAGGTAGTTATCCTCAAAATATGAATGGTAATCGTTATCCTGCTTACCCTCTGTCCAATAGTCAAAAAGCTCGTCCATAACAAGCATACCAAGACGGTCACAGGCATCATAAAAATGCTGTGATTGTGGGTTGTGTGAGAGGCGAAGAGCATTAAAGCCCGCTTCCTTTAGCTTAGCTATACGACGATATTCTCCCTGGGCATATGTGGCTGAGCCTACCGGTCCTTGGTCGTGATGCATGCAACCACCACGAAGCTTAATTGATTTACCATTTAGAATAAAGCCACGCTTACTATCTATAAATACTGTTCTTATACCAAAAACAGCCTCATCTGTATCTTTAATTCCATTAAAATTAAGGTTTGCCTTAATGCTATACATATTTGGTGTATCTGTGTCCCAAATTTTTGGGTTATCTATTTGAAGCTTAGATACTATCTTATTTTGCCCCTGCTCTAAATATACATACTTATTAAAGGTATATACAGGCGCTTTCTTACCGTCCTCGTAAACCTCAAATGCTAACACGCCCTCGCCATTTTTCTCGGAAATCACCTCTGCCTCACAGGTTAAATATGCTATATCATTTTGGATAGCATCTGTTTTAACAAATATACCGAGTGGGCTAAAATATGTGGTGTCACATTCACATAAATATGTATCTCTATAGATACCTGCGCCAGTGTACCAACGGGCATTTGGCTGGTGGGTGTTGTTTACTCTTACTTTAATCAGATTTTCTTTATCGTATCTTAAAAAGTCAGTTAAATCCACATAAAAGGTATTGTATGGATACTTATTTATAAACACAGAGCTAGCATTTATATATATTTCTGTAAGTCCAAAGGAGCCATCACACATAAAGAAATATTTTTTGTTTTTCTTAGCCTTAAAGGTCTTTTCGTACTGACCTATGCCACCTAGGAAAAAGCCACCGTGCTGACTTGATTTTGCGTCAGCATTTCTTTCCTGACAGATTGAAAAATCGTGTGGCAAGGAAATCTCCCTTTTTTCGCCATCATTTAGACTAAATAGCCAATTATCATTGAAATTTATTTTTTTCATTTGGTATCCCTTCTATATGGCACTCTTGCGGCAGGTACATGCTTTGAAGCAGGCTCTGTATGAACTGATTGGTCGTCAAAGAAAATGTGTGCGCCAAACGCCTTTAATACTGCGCTTTTTGGTATTCCACCCAGGAAAAATGCCTCATCTATACGCACATTCCAAGCGCGAAGCGTTCTTATTACTCTTTCGTGAGTCGGTGCATTTCTTGCAGTTACAAGGGCTGTTCTTATTGGCATTAATTCAGAGCTTTTAAATTGTGACTGAACATAGGATATTGTTTTTAAAAGCTTTGCAAACGGTCCCTCGGCAAGTAGATTTTTTGCATTCTTTTCCTCATATTCCTCAAATGCGGCAAGTCCCTTTGCCTTGTATATTTTTTCTGATTCGTCAGAGAAAATTACCGCATCTCCGTCAAATGCAATCTTGATTTGCGAAATTTCCTCGTTTGCGTCAATAGGAAGTTCGTTGCCTGTGCAAATTATACCGGCGGCAATATTAGCATTAATTGCTTCCTGCACATCCTCCTCGCTGGCGGAAAGGAACAAATCAGTCTTAAATGCATTTAGATATGGGGCTATTGACATTCCACTAACAAGGGCGGCTCTTGTAATATCAAGCCCGTAATGCTTGATTGAGTTAAAAATGCGCATGCTTGTGGAGGTATTATTTTTTGACATAATAATTATTTCTGTTAATTTCTTCTCTTCACAATTTAAATTGTGTAATGCCTTTACAAGAGGAAACGCAGGTCCCGGCTTTAAAATATCATTTTCGTGCTCCTCCTGATATTTTATATACGCTTCAAGTCCCTTTTCCTCAAATATTCTGTTTTCCTGCTCAAGATCAAATAATGCTCGGGAGGAAATACCTACAACTAATTTTCCATCTAGCTTTTCTGCCATAATATGCTCCTTTCTAGTCCTTATACTGCTCTATTGTTTTTTCCAGGTGCTCCTTTACCCTTGCTACTACTGTTGGCGGTGACACCACCTTTAATCTATTATCGAATGAGCACAGCCACGCAATAAACATAGGACCGGCTTGTACCTCAACCGTGCATTTCAGCTTGCCGTCCTCTGTTAGCTTAAGGCTGACTCCTGAGCCGAATTTATCGAATATAACATCAATAAGGCTTCTGTCGGCAATAAAGGTTACATTTTTAACCTCGCCACTAAACATATTAAATAGCTGACGCTTGTATTTTGATATGTCATTTTCCTTTAGCCAATCGTAATTTTCAATATCGCTGTCCAGCTTAATTATATTGTCCATTCGGTCAATTCGGTAATTTATCAGGTTTTTGTGAAAATCGTCGTAGCAAATAAGGTAATATTGGTCACTATTAAATACTGTTTCCACAGGATTTACAGTGTAATATCTATCCTTTGTTTCATCTTTTTTGTATTTTCTGAATATTCTTTCTCTATTAAGTCCATAATCGAAATAGTTGAAGCGGATTTTTTTACCGTCCTCCTTAGCATCGACTATGCTATCTATTAAATAGTATATATTTTCGTTTGTGCTTTTTACAGTGCTGAATTTGGTAATATTGCTTTTTAAAACCTCGCCTCGACGGCTTCCTGCAAGGGCTGAAATCTTATCAAGCAAAACCTCTGTTTTCCTTTCCGTTATAAATGCGGCAGCCTGTACAGCGTCCATTAAAACGCGTACCTCGGCAGTATCAAAGGAACGGTCCATTACATAATATTTGTTACTCTTTGCACGGGTACACATTACCTCGTAGCCATTGGCATATAAAATTTCTATATCGTTATATAGAATTTTTCTGTCAACCTCAATGCCATCTCTTTTGAGCCTTGCGATTATTTCCTGTGTGCCCATTGGATGCTTTTCGTCAGTTTCCTGCTTTAAAAGCTCCCACATTTTAAGCAGCTTGATTTTTCTTGAATGCTCCGGATTCATAATAGCACCTCTCTTTTCTTGTACTATTATTTTATCATACTGCTGTACCAAATTCAAGACTTATTATAAGTATGCATATATAGTATGGACTAATTTCCCGTTTTTTTCTCTTTCATATATGACGCAGTGGGTTGCTTCTTCTGCCTCACAAGCTTCGTTATCGTTATTGTAATAGTAAATTTCAGAGTAATCTCCACCCTTTAATGCTTTACCTAAAAGCTTTTCATATCCTATTTGCTTTTTCATATTAATTACCCCCCGTTTGCTTTGTGACTGAATTATAGCATTTTAGCATAACTGTGTCAATAAATATGTGTACCAATATCGGTACACATCACTGTTAATTAAAATTACATTCCGTGATAATATCAGAATGTAAGCTACATAATAAATCCACGAAAGGACCAACAAAAATGGACGAAGGAAAAATCAAAAGCTTTGCTAAGGACCACGGCTATGATAGCATAAGAAAATCAATCAAATGGAGTGGCTACTCCGTTTATGAGCCATTTTCATACAGTGAAAACGACATTTTTGGATATTCACTTTTTATATTAGTTAAAAACGGTATTATAAGACTTACCACAAGACAGGAAGCAAGGGAATTGTGCGGTATAATTCAGCATTGTTAAGCTTAGCGTGTATCAACACGCATCGAGATAAATTCCTTGCAGGATTTTCGATATACGCCTTGGGCGTTCGATATGTGCTGACGCACTCGATATATTTGCTTCGCAAACGAGGGATTTATCTCATATCGAATTGGAGCGTAGCGACAATATATCGAGTCAACAAGGTTGACATATCGACAGAAAATAAAAAGGAGCAAGAATAGAGGGTTTTAATCCTTTTATACTTGCTCTTTTCTGCTTGTGTAGGGGTTCCCCAAAGCGAAGTATGAGCTTTGGGGGTTCACGTATATAGGTTTGAGCTTAGCCAATACTGCATTTGTCTAGACAAATGCGATGCTCTCATTTAGTGGTGTTTTCAACTTTTTCGTGGAATGTGGTTATGCCTTAATGTGTCAGCCTCTTTTTACTTTTTGGTTTTTATATTCGCTAGGGGACATTCCCATAACATTTTTAAAGCTTCTATTAAAGCTTCTTAGGCAATCGAAGCCACATTCGTAGGCTATATCAAGCATTGTTCTATTTGTATTCATTAAAAGATAGCTAGCCTCGTTTACTCTGTATCTATTTACATATTCGGTATAGGTAATTCCTGTGTTTTTTGAAAAATGCTTTGATAGATAAACATAATTATAGGTTGTTTCCTTTGCTAAATCGTAAAGGGAGCATTCGCCCTTAAAATTATCCTCTACAAACTTAAATATTTTAAATAACAAATTCTTTTTATCCCCATTAAATTCAATATATTCGGCGTTTTTGTCAAACTCGGCGCAAATGGAATAAAGAAGCCCCTTTAGCTCAATTGTGCTTTTGTTATTATCTATCCTTGACAATTTATCAATATAAAATTTGTCTAGGTTAAATTTATGGCTCCTTGGAATTTTAGTTTCAAAGGTTTTGCTATATGCACGCACTAGCTGCGGTGAAAATATACATAGCATATGCTGAGAGCTTTTCTCTGTTTTTATTTCGTGAATTTGGTTAGGGAAAATCAGCACACATTCGCCCTTATTCAGTGCATATTGATTGCCTGAAATAGTTATTTCCATTTCTCCCTCGGTTGCAACGATTATTTCAAAGCTACTGTGAATATGTGTGGGAAAATTTAAATTAGCACCTGTTTCAAGCGTAACATTATCTGCTCTTACGGAATGTTGAGTTTGGTATAGCATATTAACCTCGCAAAACTAAATTTTGTCCTATAATTATATCATATTTGTCGTGATTTATCAATATCTTTAATGTATAATTAAAATAGAAAGTTAAGGGGGGATAAGAATATGACCTTTTACGAAAGAGCAAAAGAGCTGGTTTCAAAAATGACAATAGAGGAAAAAATGGCGCAAATGCGTTATGATGCGCCCGCTATTCCAAGATTAAATGTGCCTGCATACAACTGGTGGAATGAATGTCTACACGGCGTTGCACGACAAGGCAGTGCTACTGTTTTCCCACAGGCTATAGGACTTAGCGCAAGCTTTAATACGGATTTAATGTACAAGGTGGCAAATGCTATTTCTGACGAGGCAAGAGCAAAATATAACGAGTTTAAAAAATTCGGTAGCACTGAGCAATACCAAGGCCTTACCTATTGGTCACCTAATATAAATATTTTCAGAGACCCAAGATGGGGTCGTGGTCACGAAACCTACGGTGAGGACCCACTTTTAACCGGTAAAATGGGTGTTGCCTTTATTAAGGGCTTACAGGGCGAGGGTAAATATCGCAAGCTGGATGCCACAATTAAGCATTATGCAGTGCATAGCGGTCCTGAATATGAAAGACACGGCTTTGACGCGGTTGTGTCTGAAAAGGACCTTTATGAAACATATTTAAGTGCATTTAAATATTGCATTGAAAATGCAAAGCCATCGGCTGTTATGGGCGCATATAACCGAGTAAATGGCGAGGCTTGCTGTGCTAGCAAAACCTTGCTTGGTGATATATTATACGGTGAATTTGGCTTTGATGGCTATGTGGTATCCGACTGCGGCGCAATAAGAGATATTACAACAGGACATAAAATCACAAGCACAGACGCAGAGGGTGCGGCGCTTGCAGTAAATAACGGCTGTCAATTAAACTGCGGTGATGCTTATTTTAGTCTATATGAGGCATACGAGCAGGATTTAATTACAGAGGAAACAATTACAGACGCAGTAACAAAGCTATTTGAAGCGCGCTTCCGTCTTGGAATGTTTGATGATGATTGCGAGTATGACAAAATACCATATGATGTGGTTGAATGTGACGAGCATAAGGCTCTTAACTTAAAAATGGCTGAGGAAAGTATCGTTCTTTTAAAGAATAATGGCATTTTACCTATTGACAGAAGCAAGTATAAAACCATTGCAGTAATCGGTCCTAACAGTGACAGATTCAGCACCTTAATTGGTAACTATAATGGTAATCCATCAAGATACACAACACCGCTTCGCGGTATTCAAGACGAATTTGATGGCAAGGTGCTTTTTGCAGCAGGCTGTCACCCAACCGACATTGGTTCAAGCATGTGGAGTGGATATCCTTTCCGTGAGGGTGTTATTTGTGCCGATAAGGCTGACCTTGTTATTATGTGTATGGGCTTAAATCCGGGCATGGAGGGCGAAGAGGGTGACACTTACAACGGTGATGTTGCAGGCGACAAAAAGGATATTGAATTACCGGAGTCTCAAAGAAAGCTATTTGACGAGGTTATGAAGCTAGGCAAGCCTACGATTTTTGTAAATATTAGCGGTAGCTGTATCGCTCTTTGCCAGCAGGACGAAAAATGTGATGCAGTGCTTCAATGCTTCTATCCCGGCGCTATGGGTGGCGTTGCTCTTGCCAATGTGCTATTCGGTAAGACATCTCCTAGTGGCAGATTGCCTGTTACCTTCTACCGTTCCACCGAGGATTTACCGCCATTCAGAGATTACAGTATGGAAAACAGAACATATAAATTCTTTAAGGGTAGCCCGCTTTATCCATTCGGCTACGGTCTTACATATGGACAGGTTACAGAAAATTGGCTAAGCGAAAACGAGGTTGAAATTACAAACAAGGGTGGAATGGACACAGATTATTCCGTTCTTAAGTTTAAATATGAGCCTCATAAGGAATTAGTTGACTTTAAGAAAATTTTCATTAAGGTTGGACAAACAATAAAAGTAACATTCTAACAAAAAATAGTGAGCAAATGGTGCGTACTCTTAAGGACAGTTTTGAGAGTACATTACCTACCGACAGAAAAACAGAAACCGCAGATTGATTTTCTGCGGTTTTTGTGTTAGAATAAAAACAATAATTTTAAAGAGAACCGGGAAAAGGCTTATGAGAGATGTGATTGAACATTATAACAAGCTAATTGACGAAAACAATGACCCTGCTCGTGATCCTAAACCTTTAAGAGATTATATGGATAAGTGGGACGGAGAGAAGTTTATCGAGAGTATGCAGCTTGATAAAAGCAAATCCGCTATGGAAATAGGAATTGGAACAGGGAGACTTGCCATAAAAGTTGCACCAAATTGTAAAAGCTTGTGTGGAATAGATATTTCCGAAAAGACAATTGGTAGAGCTAAAGAAAATTTATCAATGTATCAAAATATAAATCTTATTTGCGGTGATTTTATGTCCCTTGAATTTGAAGAGCAGTTTGATGTAATATACTCATCGTTAACATTTATGCACATACAGGATAAATTATCAGGTATACAAAAAATTGCTACTTTGTTGACAAATAACGGACTTTTTGTTTTGTCGATCGATAAAAATCAGAATGAGTATATCGATATGGGTGATAGAAGGGTAAAAATATATCCCGATAATCCTAACGATATACGTTGCTATCTTTCAATATCCAAGCTTAAGATCATAAATGAATTTGAAACAGATCACGCATACGTAATGGTCAGCACAAAAGCCTCCCTTGTGTAAAGGGAGGTGTCACGCTTGCGTGACGGAGGGATTGTAATGCAGAAAAAACACAATAAAGACATTGTTCTAACAGCTAAAACGCTAAGAAAAAATATGACCAAAGAAGAAAAGCACCTTTGGTATGATTTTCTTCGTACCTATCCCGTTCGATTTTCTCGTCAGAAGATTCTCGGAAGGTATATTGTGGATTTTTACTGTGCAGAGGCAAAGCTCGTTATAGAGCTTGACGGTTCTGGGCATTATACTGAAGAAGGAAAGCAATACGACGAAGAAAGAACCGCTTTTCATGAAGAATATAGATTGACGGTTGTAAGAATACCAAATGCGGAAATACATAAAAACTTTCGGGGTGTTTGCGAATATATTGATCACCTCGTAGAACAATCCCTCAGTCAGCTTCGCTGACAGCTCCCTTTACACAAGGGAGCCTTTTTTATGTTCACCTATAACTTGTCAATTTTCCTGACAACCACTGACTTAATTAAAGACACCAAATTTTGTCTTTGTCAAATTATCAAGCTTTATTGACAAATCAACAGAAATGTGATAAAATATACT
>JAGAJV010000119.1 GCA_017625915.1 Clostridia bacterium | reverse complement strand
GCATGAATTGGCTTTGCCATAAATTGCTACGCATGAATTGCACGCAAACGTGCAATAAAAAAACAATAATCCACCCGCATATCATATGCGGGTGGTATTTCAGTTTCGGGCAAAGCCCATACCCCTATGGCTGCATACTCTCTAAGGCTCCCTCCGGGAGGGAGCTGTCAGCGAAGCTGACTGAGGGAGAGTGCGTTACAATGAAGTTAGTACAATCCTAAAGTCACGCAGGCTCCTTCCACCGCTAACGCGGTCCCCCTCCCTCTCGGAGGGAGGCTTTTCGTTAGCCTCATTATACTACAAATCGGCAGAGAAAACAAGTTCTCTGCCGAAATTTTGTGCTTACGAATTCTCCGTTAAGAGTATCACGCTAATTAATTGGTTCTTTTTATTTCGTTAGGCTCGTGCTCCTGGAGCTGAGCCAAAAAGCCGTTATCCTTTAGTGCTTTTTCAATAAGGTCGAGAGCTTTTTCGCTTTCGGCTCTTATTGTGTGATAGTGGTAGCCCGAGGTAACATTCTTTAAAAGGCTTGATTTGCCTGTTTTAATATCGTTTAAGAAATTTTGAACATCCAGCCGTGATTTTATATCCATTTTTGCCCTTAAAAGCCCATAAGAGCGATGATACACAAACACATCCACAACTGTGCCACCTAAATCCACTACTAAATTTAATTCTGTTTCAACCTCGTCATCGGTATGGATTAGCTTTAGCGCTCTTTGGCAAACCGTCTTTTTTTGTAGCTGATAGCCTCTTGCTAAAGATAAAATATCCTTACCCTCAGCACGAAGCAGCGCTACATCGTTTACAATCACTTGACGGCTAACTCCCATTATTTTAGCAAGGGCTGTGGCTGAAATCGGACTTTTTTCCACCTCAAGACACTTTATTATATTCTCTCTTCTCTCTTTTGCATTCATTTTTCTTCCACCGGATGCAAATTCTTAAGTGAAATATCAAGTATTGGGCTTGAATGTGTTAAAGCTCCGCTTGAAATAAAGTCAACGCCGAGGTCAGTTAGTCTTGCGATATTTTCCTTTGTTACATTACCGCTTACCTCAACCTCTGCTCTGCCATTAATATACTGAATTGCCTCTGCCATTTCCTCGTGGCTCATATTATCAAGCATAATAATGTGTGCGCCTGCTTCAACTGCTTCCTTTACCATATCGAGATTTTCAACCTCGATTTCGATTTTTCTTACAAACGGTGCATATTCCTTAGCCATTAAAATTGCTTCCTTAACACCGCCGGCTGCACCTATATGGTTATCCTTCAGAAGCACACCGTCAGATAGGTTGTAACGGTGATTATTTCCGCCGCCTACTCTTACAGAATACTTTTCAAAAATTCTGTTATTTGGTGTTGTTTTTCTTGTGTCAAGAAGCTTTGTTTTTGTGCCATCTAAAAGTGAAGCAACGCTATGTGTATATGTAGCAATTCCACTCATTCTCTGTAGGTAGTTAAGGGCTACTCGCTCACCTGAAAGTAACACGCGAATGTCACCGCGCACCTTAGCCATTAATTGTCCCTTTTTAACAAAATCGCCGTCAGTTACATAAAATTCAACCCTTGTATTTTCGTCAAGAAGCTTGAAAACTCTCTCAAATACCTGTAAACCGCAAATTACACCGTTTTCCTTGCAAATCAAGTCAACCTCGCCTGCTTGATACTTAGGCATAACGCTATTTGTAGATACATCCTCGCTTGTAATATCCTCTTTTAAAGCACTTAAAATAAGTGGGTCAACCTGTAATCTTAATGTTGCATTGTCAAACATACTCATATCTCCCTTGCTTTTTTCCTTTTCTATTTCCTTTAATACTAGATTTTTGTATTCTTCCTCTAGCTTCTCTTGATTTTCGTAAATGCTTAAATCAAGTGTGCTTGTATCGTAGGTATCATTTTGGCTTTTGCCTTTAGCAATATCTAAGGCACAGCGCTTTGCAAAAACTAAGCTTTCAAGCAACGAATTGCTGGCTAAGCGATTTTTACCGTGGACACCGTTACAAGCAGCTTCGCCTACTGCATAGAGGTTGTCCATTGAGGTTTTACTATTATAGTCAACCCATACTCCACCCATATAATAGTGCTGAGCAGGCACAACGGGAATAGGCTCGTTAAATACATCATAGCCTGCATTTTTACAATGCTCTATTATATTTGGGAAGTGTGAAATCAGCTCATCCCTTGGAATTGTGCGAAGGTCCTCCCATACAAATTCAGTGCCGTCTATTTCCATTTGCGCAAATATTTTCTCGGTTAGCTTATCTCTTGGTAAAAGCTCATCTGTAAATCGCTCCATATTTTTATCATAGAGCCTTGCTCCCTCTCCACGCACGCTTTCTGAAATCAGGAAGCTTCTATCCTCTTTATTTTTAGAATAAAGCGTAGTCGGGTGAATTTGAACATAGCTTACATTTTGCAGTCTGATTTTATGCTTAATTGCAATAGCAACGCTATCTGCTCTTAAGTGCTTATAGTTGGTGGAGTGCTTATAAAGTCCGCCGATACCGCCTGTTGCAAGCACTACCTTATCTGCTAGCACAGTGTCAATTTTTCCGTCACCTGTACGCAAAATTGCACCGTAGCATTTGTTGCTTTTCTCGATAATATCAACTAATGCTGTATTTTCGATAATTTCAATATTTTCTCTTTTTTTAGCCTCAAAATATAATCTTGAGGTAATTTCCTTGCCTGTTATATCCTTGTGGAAAAGTATTCTTTTACTTGAATGAGCGCCCTCTTTTGTGTAAAGCAGCTCACCGTTTTCATCCCTTTGAAAATCAACACCATATGATAGCAAATCATTTAACAAATCGCGAGAGGAGCTTATCATAATGTCGACGCTTGTACGGTCGTTTTCAAAATGTCCTGCCTTTAAGGTGTCCTCAAAAAAGCTATTATAATCGTTTTCGTCCTTTAGAATACAAATACCGCCCTGCGCAAGATATGAGTCGCTTTCCTCTACCTTGCTTTTAGTAATAAGCGTTATTTTTTTATCTCCAGGCAGCTGAAGCGCACAGTATAAGCCTGCACAGCCTGTGCCTACTATTAATATTTCCGTCTTCATTTATTCTCCTTTTGAAGCTAAATTACTTCGTAGCTAAATTATTTCATAGCTAAATTCCACTTCGTGAAGCTAAATTAAATTTGCTATTTTCAGCTCGCCAACGGCGAATTTAGCTTGCGAAACGCAAATTTAGCTGCGACTCCGTCGCTATCCACCATAGGCTAGCATCTTATCAATACAGCTTTTAGCCCCTAATCGAACAAATTCGTCAAGCGTGATTTCCTCTCCAGCCATACCCTTTAGGCAGTTATATACATCAACAAGAGTGGTAAGACGCATATCGTGGCAAACGCAATATTTCGATAATGTGTAAAATCTCTTATCCGGATATGCGTACTGTAGATGCTGTGAAATTGAGTTATCTGTACCGATAATAAACTCATTGTGTTGGCTATTTTCCACATATTTCATAATGCCTGTGGTGCTTCCTACATAGTCAGCCTGTGAGGTTACCTCGCTAAGACACTCGGGATGAACAAGCAATTTTGCATTCGGATATAATGCTCTTGCTTCCTTTACATCCTTATCTCTTATGCTCATATGTACAGGACAGCCTCCGTTATAGAAATAGAATTTCTTTTCAGGCACTTGGCTTTTCACCCATGCGCCCAGGTTGCAATCCGGAATAAATATAATTTCCTCTTGAGGCATATTTTTTACAATTTTTAAGGCTGATGCTGAGGTTACGCAAACATCACACTCATTTTTAAGCTCGGCAGTTGTATTTATGTAAGCAACTACTGCTGCATTTGGATGTAGCTTTCTTAATTCTCGAATTTGTGTAACAGTCATTTGCTCTGCCATAGGACAGCCTGCCTGCGGGTGTGATAAAATCACCCTTTTATCCGGGCATAGAATTTTAACGCTTTGTGCCATAAAGCGAACACCGCACATTAAAATTGTTTTTTGAGGTGCTTTTGAGGCTTCCACGCTTAAGCCAAAGGAATCCCCTGTAAAGTCAGCAATCTCCAAAATATTATGTGGCTGATATGCGTGGGCAAGAATACAAATGTCCTTTTCTTTTTTTAGGCGTATAATTTCTTTTTGTAAATCTGCTATATTAAACATTAAGCTCTCCTAAAATTAATTTGTTATTGTGGCACATTATACACTATTTATAGCAATGTGTCAAGACACCTGTAAACTTTTTTGTCAACTTTTTTAAAATTATCATATTTTTTTATAATTTTAATAGTATTAATTGAGGTGATTTATATAAAAAAGCTATTTTTAATACCGTTTTTGCTTATTCTATGCCTTTGCTCCTGTAAGCAAGAATATAATATATTAGACTATCAAAATAACAATATTGAAGCAAATTGCACTGTAAATGATAAATACAATATAAATATAACAAAAAACGAGGGAGCTTTAAGGCTTGAGGTGCTTTCTCCTAAAAATCTTGAGGGTGTTCAATTTGAAATCAGAGGAAATGAAGCGTGTGCTATTAAGGACGAAATAAAAATACCCATAAAAGCTGATAGCCTAAAGGGGATTTGTGCATTATTAAATTGCTTTCTCTTTCCGAGGAAGCTATAACCACTGTTAGCGTAGACAATGTAATTTCCTTTGATACGGATTATGGACTTTATACTATAACCTATGGCGAAAATAATTTGCCACAAAAAATTGCAATTGCAAGCGATAATTATGAGTATAGCATAATTGTAAATACGATAAAGCTAGCCCCCAGCAGTCAGTAGCCAGCAACTAGCAAAAAAGGGAACAGTAAAAGGGGCTGACACATTAAGAAGATTTGTATTACAAGCAAATTTAAGCCAAATAACAATAAAAGACAGAAATTTCAAACGAAATTTCTGTCTTTTCTTCTTAATGTGTAGCCCCTTAAAACAAGAGGGTAGGCAGATTAAGAGCAGAAATCGTCGTTCTTCGCCCCGTGGACGCGTACTTGC
>JAGAJV010000118.1 GCA_017625915.1 Clostridia bacterium | reverse complement strand
TACCATTTGTGCCAAAAAATAACCGCTTGCGCCAGCTCTATTGCAATATGGATATATATTTATTAAAATAATAATGTAGAAATAATCCATAAAACAGATTTTGGAGGGTATTATGAAAAGAATAATTTCTATTGTTTTACTAACAGCAATGATGCTTACAATGTTAGCCTTCTTGTCTGGCTGTAAAAAGAAAATTGAAACAGGCACAGAGGCGGCAAAATTGTTACTTGCAAACGAAAGGCTTGATAGCAAGGTGCTTTCAAAAATTGATTTAGGCTTAGATGGCACTAAGGTTGTTAACCTAAATTCGGGCACACCAATGATACCGTCAAGCGAAAGCGATTATATGCGCCTATCTGACAGCTTGGGAGTTCACTATACCTGGACAGAGTTTGAAAATCATTCACACTCAATGGTTGAATTTACCCAGTTTATGAAATCAATTGAAGGCACGGTTGAGGATGTTGCCGGCGACATTGAAAGAATGAAAAGCAAGGTTGGCGTAACTGACAAATGGGTTGACGGCGGCTTTTTACAAAACGAGGAGCATATGCTTCGTGTTTACGAAAATATGGATATGCTTATAATCAAAAAGCTTAACCACAACGCGCTTTATGTTTGCACACGCTACACCAACGAAAATGCCAAGAACGTGTACGAAATCTTTAGCTTTTATCAGTACGATGATGGCGATTCAGCACGAATGAAGCTCCTTTATGTTCCGGGGGAAAGATACGAATGGGCTAGCCAACACGCAAATGGCTTTAGCGACTATTTTATTGCAGAAAATAGCCGTGGCTATTGGATTGCAACTCGCTATGATGTTCGTGACCATGCTGCTACATTTTGGCCGCTTATAATAAAGGATGGCCTAGGCTACGGCGGTACAGTTTATGTATCAAAGCCTGAATACGCCGACGAGCGATTAGTTGGTCATGTAATAACTCCTAACGGCTTAAGCATAGGTCCTGTTAGTGTTTTTGACCCTGCAAGCAATCGTGAGCTGTTCAGATTAACGGATGGTGGCGATTATGGTCTTGTTGAGGTATATTTTACAGCAATTAAAAGTGGCTTTGTTTCCGTATCAACCAATGAGGCAAGACTAGAGGATGCAGAGGAAAGCATTTATGTAACAGGCAACCTTAATAAGCTTGTAACCGACAAGGGTGAATATGAAGCAATCGAGTCCGATAAAAAGGGCGAATTCTTCTATAACGGTGGCTATGTTCAGCACTACTATGGCGACGATTTTGACTACGGAACCATACAATTTAAAATAAATTATGAGGATTCAAGCAAGACGTTATCGGACTATACTCTTAGCTTTGGCGAATATGTAAGCTCTTTAGGACTAGAGCTATATGGCAATATGCAAAATGTAAAGGCTTCCTTATTCCACGCGACTGAATATTGTCAGAATTTCGATAATAGCTTTGATTGGAACGGCTACGAAATGTCAAGCTATGAAAATGCGCAAAATGCAAAGCAGACATTCCTAGATGCTACAGATACAGCCCTGGGTTATTATGAAGAGGTTAAGGATTTTCCAAAAGCAGAAACAAAGCAAAGGCTTTCAAAGGATGCAAAATTTGCAGATATAGCTAATTTAGTAATGGGTGAAAACACATACCGTGACGGCAAAATCACAGTTTCAAATGTGTTAATTACAATCACAGATACAGCTCTTTTTGAAGTCGGACTTGATTATACATTAAAGCTTGGCTTAGCATTATGCGATAGCGAAGGCAATCCAATAAGCGTAAATACAGTGGTCTTAAAATCAGATAATGAAAAGGTATCCAAATATTCCGGTGGAGAAATGGTGCTTAGTGCCGATGGCAATTTTGAAATGCCAAAAAATCTTTCACAGGGCGATTACGCTTTGGTTGTATATGCATCAACTAAGGATGGAATAAGAGTAAGCGAAATGGAAAAGCTGGCATTTGTAGAAATTAGCGAGGGCAAGCTATCTTCAACCGCTATGGATATTGAAATTATAAATATAGATAACAGCCTACACGCAACCTATACAATCAAAAACGAACGCAGAATTTCAATGAAAGCGACAAAGGATAGCTACTCATATAACGAGGTAAGACGAGAAATTATGCAAGAAATCCTAGCATACGGTTACCCGGATTTCGAGGCAACCTTGCAATACGAAAACGGAACAGAGGTTGACACAGACGCAACCCTTGGTAAGGGCACATACCGTATGATTGCATACCTAAATACAAGTGACGGTCTTGCGCAAAGCTATGTATATCTAACTATAAACTAGCCGTCAGCAGTTAGCCGTTAGCTATCAGCAAGTAAAATTACAAATTTCAAAAACAAAGAGGCTGACACATTAAGGCATAACCACATCCCACGAAAAATATCAAGATTTAGTTAAC
>JAGAJV010000016.1 GCA_017625915.1 Clostridia bacterium | reverse complement strand
CAGCATATGTAATTGACGGTGATAAGGTAGTATACTTACAGGAAACACAGGTAGAAATACCGGAATCAATTTCAATCAATAAGTATATAACTGATAATACACCAGTTGTACCGGAAACACCACAAGAATAACACTAAAAGCAAGAGGAATTTCCTCTTGCTTTTTTGCATAAAAAAGCTACAGGCAATTTGTGCATAATGCACAAAAAAGCCTTGTTTAATTTGCTTATATTGACAAATCAAACAAGATGTGGCAAACTTATAGTGTAATTTTATATTATAAGGAGAAAACAATGAAAAAGAGATTATTTTTGATTCTTTCGTTAGTATTTGTTATTGCTTTTGTGTTTGCAATTTCAGCAAGCGCAGAGGTCTTTAATCTAACATATTACCAAGAAAACACAATGAAAGAAACAGTTAAAACAGACCAAAATGGACAAATAACCTTGCGTGACACAGGTTATTCAACCGAAACAAGTGATAAAACCCTTCTTGGTTGGTTTACCTATGAAGGTGATATGTATAAGCCTGGAGAAACAATTACATTAACCAAGGATACTAATATATATCAGTTTTTTGGCTTTAAGGGTACTCAGAAGAACTTCCAAACCACACAATCTCAGTGGTCTTCTACCTATATTCAATTACAAGAGGATGTCGTGTTTGAAAATGCTATTAGCTGGGACGATGGCGGAAAGCTATTTGTAGATTTAAATGGATATACAATTACTTCTTCTGCAGGTAGTGTTTTTTCTCAAAGAAGAGCAGGTCTTACAATTGTTGGAGAAGGAAGCATTATACATACTGGTAATGATGCCATATTCAGATCAGAAATTCATGGCTATGATGATAGAAGAGTCAGTATGTATATTGGAAAAAATGTAAAAGTTGAAACCACTGGTGTAGTATATAATTGGGTAAACAACATAAATAGTGGCTGGATAAATGATCCGGTACCATTTGAGGTTTATGGAGATATAACCTGTAAACAGCTTATGGCTGTAAATGGTACAACGGCAGAGGTTCTTAATATCGTAGTTAAGCCTAAAAGACTTGAAATAACCGGAGAATCACTTTTTTCATTTAAAACTTATCCTACGGAAGCATTAATTAATGTTCAAATAGGTGGATTGACTTTTATATTAAACGAATCTGCAAATCTGTCATCATTCTGGAACAATGATAATTCTCAATGCTATAATATCACAGTAACTGGTGGCACATTTACAAACGGTGGTTCTATAATCAAAGCATTTCTATCCGATGAATACACCACATTTAGCAACGAAATTAACGGTGTAAATTATACAACTGTTATTTTAAAAGGCACATGTGTCCACGAATATGAAGTAAGCGGAAAGACAAGTGCAACTTGCGTTGCATATGCAAGTGAAACTTATACTTGTAAAAAATGTCAAGATACCTATACCGTTTTCTTTGACGTTTTTGCAGAACATGATTGGAAGCTTATAAGCGAAATTAAACCAACAGTTTCGTCAGTAGGCATTAAAGAATACGAATGCAGTGTATGTAAAAAAACAAGAATAGAAAAAACCTTTGTTGATATATTTAATGAAAGCACTAACGTTATAGTAACCACCGAAGAAGGCGAAAAAGAAATAACTGTAAAAATAAGTGATGTTTTTGATTTAGAAAAGATAAAAGAAAACGAATATAAACTCAAAGGCATTAAGGCATTTGGCGAATATGAAGCTAGCGATGTCGTTGCAATTAACATTCCGCTTGGCATAGTTAATGTTGATTTTAGCAGTGATAACTCTACACTTAAAAAGCTAGTAATATGCGACGGAGCATCACTTGAAATAGTAAGCTTCTCAAAATGCAAAGCGCTTACTCATATTGAAATTGGTTCTGCAGAAGTAGTCTTTAAAAAAGGCTGTTCAAATAACGTAATTGAGTCAATTAAATCTTGCACCGAGGGAGCAAGCGTTAACTTTGAAGCACAGGTATTTGACGGAAAGTCAAGCTTTAAAGAAATCAAGCTTAGCACAAAAAGCTCATATATATTTGGTGCTAATAGCTTTAGACGCACTAGTATAGAGGAATTTATAGCCCCCGACTATTCAGACATTACCTTTAAAAACGAAGCAGCTTTCTATCAGTGTAATTCACTTAAATATATTTATATAGGAAGAGGAATTGAAGTTTTAGCAGGAAAACCGTTTGACTATTGTCAATATGTTGAAAAGGTAGTTTTAATGGATGTTAAAACTATCTCAATGGAGTGGACCTTCTGTGTTCAAAATATGGCAGAGAAACCGGTAGAGTATTATATTCACTCAAGCTCAATCTCTTTACCAAACAACACATTTGGTCAAGGCTCGGGTATTATTATTTATACAAATGCACCAATAACAAATGGAAGTGCTTTTTCGAGCTGTACTAGCAAAAGCTATAATGGTATAGAATACCCAGCATACACAATCGTATATGGCACTCCTCATAAATACGAGGAAGGTCGAATTGAACCAACTTGTACAAAGGATGGAGTAGATGGATTTTTAACCGATTGTCCTTGCGGAGAAAAACTAAACGGTGATATTACTGTACAAATATTTGAAGCGGTGACAACAAATAACCAATCATATTACGAAATAACATATAGCTCCACAATCATTCCTGCAACAGGTCACTTTGAGGATACGGTTATTAATATTGCTTATATAAACGGTTATATGGAGTATGGCGTAAAGGATTGCATTTGTAAGGTGTGCAGCGAAGAATATACTGAGGTAAGCCCATCAGCTACACCGCTTTACACATTCTTAGGATACTCAATGCCAGAGGACGGTAGACTTGAAATCAGCATTGGCTTTATGATAAACAATGAAGCAATAGATATTTATGAGAAAATAACTGAAAGTACTGTCAATTATGGCGTTGTAATAGCACTTGAAAGCAAGTTGAATGGAAAAGCACCCCTTGATAGCGAAGTAATAGCAAATACTCAAAGCGTTGAGCTTGACAGAAAATACTGTGGCTTTGCTCTAAAGGTATCTGGCTTCACTGAAGCTAATCTTGATTTAGCTGTTGTTATGGCAATTTATGTAAGAGAGGGCGATAACACAGTATATCTACAAAGCGAGCAAACCAATATGCCAACCTCGATTTCAATTAATAAATACATAGCTGATAATGCTCCTGTTGGAGCACCACAAGAATAACACTAAAAGCAAGAGGAGTTTTCCTCTTGCTTTTTTAATCTGAAAAAAGAGAGCATACGCTCTCTTTTGAATTTAATATCCCGCTTTTTTATTTGCTTCCGATATAGCAGTAACCTTTATTAAATATTCTTCCTTGTCCTTTACCTCATTTTCAAGCTTTTTAAGATATTCGGTAAAGTCCTTATTTTTAAAGAAAGGAGCAGTGGTGTAGGCGTTATATACAGACTCAATGGTCTCCATATATTTTTTAATCTCCAATTTAAAAGAAGTCGCACCAAACCAAAATCTTCCGTCACTAAAACACTTGCAAGATTTCTCACTCTTTCCATTCTTTTATAGAGTTCACGGTATTTAATTTTGTATTGTTCTAAAGTAACCATATAATTACCTCGTTAACAATCCATATTCAATTTATAATTACCGCTTTTTAATGCTTCAACTAGCTGACTCATTTCATAAATCTCATTTTCAGTTAAAATCCCGCCGTTTGCAGGGGATGTAATGTAATGAAAATCAGTGCCTGAGGTTTTAATTAATCCATATTTTTCAGCCCACATATTAGCAATATCATTTCTGGAATCGTGACCGAAATGTCCGTTAAACACCTCAACACCGTCCACCATAGCAGGCTCTATTACCATCATCCAGTTTCTAAAGGGATGAGCTTGAATAAATAGCATATTATTTTCTTTTGCAAGATTATGAAATTTTTCAGCGTGTAAATCAAAAATATCGGGATGCTCATATAAAAATTCTTTAGTTAAACCAAAAACTAAATAATCATTGTTGCTTCCGTTAAATCGTAGCTCTGCACCAAAAAGTATATTTAGCTTGCCCTCAGCCTCATTTTTTAGCTTCTCATATGCACCGTAATATTTATCAACAAAGCCAACCCAATCGTTAGGGCAAACAGCATCCATAGTGTATTGATTTAGGTGGTTCGCCAAAACCAGAGTAGAATAACCGGCATTTACAAATGTATCTATAATTTCTGTAGTGTTTACCCTTGCGCATTGGCTAATATCATTAGAATGGCAATGTAATTCTGTTTTAAACATAATAAATCACCTCGTTATATATTTACCCCAATATTATATACCTAAAAAACAAGAAAATCAATATAAAATTAAAAACTGCTCACAAAATGAAGTGAACCCAAAAGTTTAGACAAAAATAAATATTAAATTGATTGTGAATGAGTTCTGTATTGTACAGGGCTCATTCCTTTTAATTTCATTGAAATTCTTTCATTGTTGTAGTAATGTATGTATTCTTCCAACTT
>JAGAJV010000117.1 GCA_017625915.1 Clostridia bacterium | reverse complement strand
TATATTCAGTATCGGTAATGGTATAGTTTGGGCGACTAGGAATACGAAGCTCTCCATCGCTGTTTATTTCGGATTTTAAATCAAGACCGAGCTTTGATAGATATTCTCTATTCGCTTCATCACTGCAAATGTCATTTACCGTTACTCCCTCAGGCAAGGTTAGCGTAGCAAAGCTTCCGTCCTCGGTTATACGAAGCTTAGCATTACAGCGCTTTGCTAAATTTTCTGCTTCTGCAGTAGAGGTATTGGTTAATACGATTTTGTTCTTGTCGTATTCTCCTTCTAACTGTTCAAGCATATTTAACGCCTCTTTTTGTTTGTCCACTAGCTTTGCATTATGTGTATACCAAATTCCCATAATGCACAAAGCTAAAGCCAACAAGGCAAGCACCATACTAATTATAATTTTGTTTTTTGTGGTTATTTTTTTCATTTTATCTCTTCTTTTTAATAATAAAAAATTTATCAATTATGTTATATATCATAAAACACAAAAAAATATACTAGTAAAAAAACAGAGACAAAAACACGTCTCTGTTCATAAATGCTCATAAAAATTATAGTAATTCCTTTTTGATTTTATCAGCAAGGTCTGTTTTCTCCCAAGGAATGTCAAGATCCTCTCTACCAATGTGTCCGTAAGCGGCAAGCTGACGGTAGATTGGGCGACGAAGCTGGAATTTTTCAATAATTGCAGTTGGACGAAGGTCAACATTATTATATACAAATTCTGAAATCTTGTCCTCATCAACCTTTGCAGTACCGAATGTATCAACAAGAACGGATACCGGCTTTGCAACGCCGATTGCATATGCAATTTGAACCTCGCACTTATCAGCAACACCTGCTGCTACAATATTTTTAGCAACATATCTTGCTGCGTAGCATGCGCTTCTATCAACCTTTGTTGGGTCCTTACCGGAGAATGCGCCACCACCGTGACGAGAATATCCACCATATGTATCAACAATGATTTTTCTACCCGTTAAGCCTGTGTCGCCGTGCGGACCGCCAATAACAAAGCGTCCTGTTGGGTTTACAAAAATCTTTGTGTTTTCGTCAATCATTTCGCTAGGAATAATTGGTGTAATTACATATTTGATTACATCTTCTCTGATTCTTTCAAGCGCAACGCTTTCGCTATGCTGAGAGGATACAACGATTGCATCAATTCTTGATGGCTTACCGTCGTTATACTCTACAGTTACCTGTGTTTTTCCGTCCGGGCGAAGATAATCAAGTGTACCGTTTTTTCTTACCTCAGTAAGCTTTTTTGCAAGCTTGTGAGCAAGAGAAATTGGAAGTGGCATTAGCTCCCTTGTTTCATTACAAGCATAACCAAACATTAAGCCTTGGTCGCCTGCGCCATTATCGTTTTCATCACCGTTTGACTTTGCTTCCTGTGATTTATCAACGCCTAAAGCGATATCGGCAGATTGTGCGTGTACATTGATAATTACACCGCAGGAATTGCAGTCAAAGCCGTATTCTGCCTTATTGTAGCCGATTTCATCAATAGTTTTTCTTACGATTTCGGTATAGTCGATTTTTGCGTTTGTGGTAATTTCGCCCATTACATTTACAAGTCCTGTTGTGCAGAAGCTTTCACAGGCTACTCTTGAATATGGGTCTTGCTCAATTAAGGCATCAAGTATTGCATCTGAAATTTGGTCACAGATTTTATCAGGATGTCCTTCTGTTACTGATTCTGATGTGAAAAATTTTCTCATTTTTACTCCTTTTCTACGGTTTGACAGGATACATCTAATTTCGATAAAAAAGCCCACGGTATTCCGTGGGCTGATACTCTAAAATTAAAGTCTCATCTCTCGGAATTGGCACCTTGTCGCACTCGATAGGTTGCCGTAACTTCTCAGGGCCTGTCCCTCCGTTACTCTTGATAAGATTTATTTGCGCTAAAATTATAGCATACTATAATTGAAATTGCAATAGGTATTTTTAATTTTTTTAAAATATTGCAGCTATGCCATATGATACTATGGTCATTATTACGCCTGATATCATTACACCTAATAGGCAGGATAGAAGCGCTTTCCAAAATTTCATATCTATCATAGCGGCAACCAGTGAGCCTGTCCACGCACCTGTTACGGGTAATGGAACGGCTACAAACAGACATACTCCCCAAAATGCATATTTTTCAATTCCTGCACGCTTTTTTTCTACCTTGTGCAGTAAAAAATTAGCTATTTTATTGAAAAATTTGATTTTAGAGTCAGACATCCATTGAATTATTTTTTTAATAAGCAAAAGAATAAATGGAACGGGAACCATATTTCCAAGAACGCTTAGAATATAGGCCTGCCACCAAGGGATACCAAAAACAGCGCCCATAGGTATTGCTCCTCTTAGCTCGATTATCGGAATCATTGAGCAAAAGAATACGCATAGCTCCTTGCCTACTGTTTCAAGAAAAAAGCCTTTTATTGCTTCAATTATTGCAGACATCTAATTTATGCAAGATATTTAAGCGCTAGCTCATACATTACCTTTACAAAGTCCTGTAGCTCGCCCTTCTTGCTCTCCTTTAAATATAATTTAGAATAGTCCTTTAACCATGTTTCTACATCACTAAGGATAACCCCACATTTTTCGCCACATTGCATTGATACAAGCATTGCAATCATATATTCAACGCCTTGTGAAATAATTAAAAATGCTTCTCTTGCATCCTCGTTCTCCCATTTTGTACCCATAAAGTAAGGGATAAGCTCCTCGCACTTATTAAATGCTTCGTTTAAGGCATCAGGTCCCGGTGTATTTGCGCGCATTGCATTATTATTGAATTTGGCATTTGAATAATGAACGCATAAATCATACCAGAAGTTTGCAATATGTAGATTTGCAAGCTTATTTACAAGCTCACCCGCGCCCTCATAGCCATAATGTAAAAAGTCAATTAATTCGTTGAAATTATCGTACCTGCAATTTACATTCCAAGCTTTAGCACAAGCATAAATTATACCGTACATACAGCCTTCAAGAGGTGATGGATGTACATAGTCGCCCCAACAGGTTGTTAGCATACCCTTAGCGCCTGCATCGTATCCATACTGAGCCATTTTTGTTATATTTGGAATTGAGCGTTGTGTTAACTCCATCAGGCTTGCCCAGTTATTAAGTCCAGGACAAACATATTGTGGCTTGCCTGCTTCCTTAACCTTGTTAATGCTATCAGGTGACTCGTTAGGGCTATATCCCCAGCTTAAGAAGGTAATATCCTCATCAAGCTCGCTAATTAGCTCAACATGGTGTGAAATAATATCTCCCCACATCATTGGCTTCTTACCCTTTGATTTTACATGAGCTACGATTTTATTTACAAAATTAACATATTCTCTTGCCTTGTCCTTACCTTGATTTCTACCGTTACAAAGATCAAAGGTTTCGTCACAGCAGATGTTGAATTTATCACTTGTGAATAACGGTGAATATTGGTCAATAAGGCTCTTTATTAACTCAATGCTTTCAGGGTTTGATACATCAATTGTATGATGTCCCATTCTCTCAGCCCAATTTATTGCCTTTGGCTCGTAGTTTTCGTATTCACATAAATCCTTGCGATTAAACTGTAAAAGCTCATAAAGATGACCAAAGCAAGAAAGTGACGGAACTAGCTCAATAAAGTTTTCCTTGCAGTATTTATCAAGCTCTATTGTTTCCTCAGGAGTCATATAACCTGTTCTTTGGTAAATTCCGTCGTATTCCTTAAATGGGAATACATGCTCAACATATAGCTGAAGCATATTGTGCTTATAATATGCGAGAGTGTCAACAAGCTTTTTTAGTGTTTCAAGAGTTGGTATTCTGCCTCTTGTAATGTCAAAATAGAAGCCTCTCGCCTCAAAATCAGGGCTATCTGTAATTTCCTCAACATCATAGTAGCCATTTTTAATAATTTGGCGCAAGGTTTGAATACCGTAAAATGCACCTTGGTATGTTGGTGACCAAATTGTAATTTCGTCTTTAAATGTAATTCTGTAGTTTTCGCCTCTGCAACCACTGCATCCGCTAACTACAATTTTTACAACCTTATCGCCCTCAGGCACTTTTTTTGCTAGATTTATAACTCTTTTATCACAATTTTCAGGAAAAACGAAGGTGCATCCTGTAATTTCAGTTTTTACTCCCTGTACTGCTTCCTTAACTGCCGGAATTAGCTTCATAATTTGTTCCTCACTTAATTATTATTTCTCGGCAAGCGCCGATTAATCCACTAGATGTGGAAATTTGCATTAAATCCTCTGTTATTTTATATTCTCTTGCTGAATGAATATGTCCACATAACACTGCTATAAAATGGTCACTATTCTCTTTTACTAAATTCACAAATTCCTTTGTGCTTTCAGTATCCTTTTCTATGCCTATAAAGAAATATTCGCCTATTTTATCAAGCAACCTTTCACCAAATTCGCCAAGCAAAAGTGGCTTATGCTCTACTAAAAGTAGCTTTTTGTTGCTTTTAATTTTTTCTTTTAAAAATTCAAGCTGGCTATTTGAAATTGGCTTGTTATTATCAATGGTAATTAGCTCAAAATCGTTAAAATCAACCGAGGTATATTCAGGATTTGGAATTATATCCTTTAACCTATCATATTGATTTAATTTATCGCCATTTTCGTTCATATGCTCATGATTTCCCAGGCAATATATAACTGGCATTGGAAGGCTTGAAAACATATTTTTTAAATATCGGATATTGCTTTCTGTTAGCCTATCCACTATATCTCCGCTTAATATCAAAGCGTTAGCTTTAAAATCAAGTGCGTGGCTACATAGAGCCTCAAAAAGTATATTTGGCTCGATATCATAGCGCTTGTCACAAAATTCGTTATTATCATTAGCAAATTGAACCTTTAGAGAGTCCCACTGGTTGTGGAATCTTTTATGCTCATTAATGTCGATTTGTGAGCTTTGGCTATCGCAATAGGATAAATGCATATCGCTTATTTGGAGAAAGCGATATTCTTTTTCAAGTCCCAAATTTATTTCTGTCTTTTTAATTTGTAAAAGCTCCATAAATCCCTCTAGATTTATACATAGATACAATAATTATACTATAAAATATTTCAAGTGTCAATATTTATCAGTTATTGTCGATAAAATTTATCTTTTTAGTGTGATTTTTCGACAGAATTTTTAAATAAAAAATATTACAATTTATAAAAAGGGTGGTGAAAAAATTGACAGAATGTGAAAGCGTGGAGCTTGTTTATGAAAAGCATGTATTGAGGGTCAAAATTCGTGGTGATATAGACCATCACAGTGCTAAGGGGATTAGAGATAAGATCGATAATGCTATTTTTTCAAAAAAGCCTGCTATGGTGGTGCTTGACTTAAGCGTGGTTGAATTTATGGATTCCTCCGGGCTTGGGCTTATTATGGGAAGATATACAAATTCTATGGAAATTGGTGCTAGCTTTCTTATTTACAGACCCTGTCCTAGGGTGAAAAAAATACTGGAGCTTGCAGGAATTGAAAGAATTATGGAAATAAAAGGAGATGATGACTATGAAGCGTAGTGAAAATCATATGAAGCTATATTTGCCTTCTTTATCTGTAAACGAGGGGCTTGCACGACAGGCTGTATCCTCTTTTGTGGCTCAATTAAACCCAACTATTGAGGAAATTTCCGATATTAAATGTGCTGTATCTGAGGCAGTTACAAATGCCATTGTTCACGGTTACAAATATGAGAGTGGAATTATTTACATAGGAGTCAAATATTATAGCGATAGGACGGTGGTAATTGAGATAAAGGATAACGGATGCGGAATTGAGGATGTAAAGCTGGCTATGACTCCCCTTTATACAACTGACACTACAGGTGAGCGAAGCGGAATGGGCTTTGCAGTTATGCAGACCTTTATGGACAAGCTAGATGTTCGCTCTATTAGCGGGCAGGGTGTTCGCATTCTTATGACTAAAAAGCTCAGTTAATATGGATTACAATAATAATAGCGAGCTACTAAAGCTAGCAGTTTGCGGTGATGAAAATGCTACTGCTAAGCTAATGGAAAATAATCTTGGTCTTGTAAGGTCTATTGCATTGCGCTTCAAGGATAGAGGGGTTGAGTACGAGGATTTGATTCAAATTGGATCTATTGGTATGCTAAAGGCGATAAGGAGCTTTGACCTTGAAAAAGGCACTGTATTCTCTACTTATGCTGTGCCTCTTATAATTGGGGAAATCAGGCGATTTATTCGTGATGACGGACTAATCAAGGTAAGTCGAGTTTACAAGCAACAGGGTGCTATGCTTATGAAAGAGCGAGAAAAATTCACTTATGAAATGGGTAGAGAGCCAAAAATTGAGGAGCTTGCAAAAAGGTGTGGGTTAAGCATCGAGGAAGCATCTGTTGCTATTGATGCGACTGCCTCGGTTAATTCTCTTTCGGCTTCAATTAACGGTGAGGACGAAAATTATACTCTTGAAAATACTTTAAGCCAAGAGAAAAACGAAATTGATGCTAAAATTGAGCATATTGCTTTATCGCAGGCTATTTCCTCTCTGCCTCCGTTATGGAGAAAAATTGTTACCTTAAGATATTTAAAGGAGCTATCGCAACAAGTAACTGCCGAAATGCTTGGGCTAACACAGGTTAAGGTATCAAGAGAGGAAAAGAAGATATTTGAGGTACTAAGGAAAAAGCTGTCATAAATAGAAAAAGAACTTTTGCAAAATAAAAAGTTCTTTTTTGTTTATGTTTATAAGGCTAATTAATAAAAGCAAAATCTATTCAGTGTAGTCTATCCATATACCATTTTGTAGTATTTCGTACTTTCCACATTGTGGGTTTTCCGTGTCTCGACCTTTAATTCGTATTGGTAATATTGCATCATGTTGGCAGTCTTTTAGCGGATCTTCAATCTCTATCCAACCGCTGCTTGCAATTAAAGGACTCCATTTTTCTAATGCT
>JAGAJV010000116.1 GCA_017625915.1 Clostridia bacterium | reverse complement strand
TGATACCGAGTTTATTTGCGCTGTAACTACTGATGAAATTTATGATTTCTTTATCTATGTTTCAACGGAGAGAGGAAATAATGCATCATCAAAATCACGAAAGCTATCTGCTATTAAAGCGTTTTTTAAGTATATTTGTCAAAAAAAGAAGATAATGGATAAAAACCCTGCTATTGATATGGAGGGGCCTAAGAAAAAGCAATCCTTGCCTAAGTTTTTATCTATGGAGGAGAGTCTTGCTTTACTTAACGCAGTTGAGAGTGATACAGAGTCAAAAACCAGGGAAAGAGATTATTGCATTATTACCTTGTTTTTAAATTGCGGTATGCGTCTTTCCGAGCTTGTTGGTATTAATCTTAATGATATTGACAGGGAGTTTCGTTCTCTTCGTGTGCTTGGTAAGGGCAATAAGGAAAGAATTGTTTATTTAAATGATGCTTGCCGTGATGCTCTTAAGAAATATTTGAGAGTCAGACGAGATGACAAATATAAAAAGCTTAACACAAATGCTTTATTTATTAGCAAGCAATACAAGAGAATTAGTAACAAAACTGTACAATGGCTGGTTTACAAATATTTGTCACTTGCCGGACTTGATTATAAGCATTACTCTACTCATAAGCTAAGACATACAGCAGCAACGCTTATGTATCAAACGGGTAAGGTTGATGTAAGAGTGCTTAAGGAAATTCTTGGTCACGAGCAGCTAAATACTACCCAAATTTATACTCATGTGTCAAATAAGGGTATGGAGGATGCTATCAATAACAACCCCTTGGCTAATATAAAATCCAGTAAAAAAGAGGACGAGTAGGTTAATTTTAACAGCTTATCTTGTTAAATATTACTTTATTTTACATTTTTCGACGCTATATTTTGTGCAAATTGACTATTGACATACGACTTTAAAACATATATAATATTTAAGGCGCTGAACTAGTAAACACTAACCAAAATAAGTTAAGTTTATTTTGGAATTTAAACGGATATCATAATAAATGATATCATTTATTAAATTTCGGAGGAATTATTATGTTTGAGAAATTAAAGAACATTCTTGTTGAAGAGCTTTCACTTAACCCAGACGACATCACACCTTCTGCTGAGCTTGCAAATGACCTTGGCGTAAACTCACTTGACCTTGCTGACCTTGTTCTTCTTTGCGAGGATGAATTCGGTGTTGAATTTAGCGAGGACGATATTCACAAGCTTATCACTGTTGGTGATGTTGCTGAATACCTTGAGGCTAACGCAAATAACTAATATTGTACATACAAAAAGCTACCGAGATGGTAGCTTTTTCGTTTATTTATTCTCTTGTAAAATTTTGATATATTCGCCGATAATTTTAGCTGCGCCCTCAACACCTATTTTGCCTGTATCCAGCATTAGGTTATAATTATCGCTTTTGCCCCATTTAAGCGAGGTATAATAATTATAGTAGTTAGCTCTTTTCTTATCAGTTTTGTAAATCATAACACGAGCGTCCTGCTCGCTAATTTTGTGATGCTCGCTAACTCTTTTTACACGGGAGTCCATATCGGCATAAATAAAGACCTTTAATAGCTTTTTTCTGCCATTTAGTATATAATCGGCACAGCGACCTACAAAGACACTTGGTGCTTTTTCTGCCTCATCCCTTATAATATCGGATTGGAGATTGAAAAGCTTATCGTTTATTGGCATTTCATAGGGCGCAAAATTGATTGAAAGCGGATAAACATCATAGTTACCTGTAGCTATAGAATAAAGAAAGCTTGGCGTTGCCTTTTCGTCTGCACTTTGCAGCATTTCCTCACTTACGCCTAGCTTTTGTGCCGCTTTTTCAATAAGGCTTCTATCGTGATAAACCATATTAAAATTCTCTGCAACTAACCTTCCTACTGCGTGGCCTCCACTACCGTATTGACGCGCTATTGTTACTATAATATTGTCGCTCATAATAAAGCCTCCTTGAATATCTGACAAATGTCATTATATTTGTTTATTCTATTTTATATTATTTTACCAAAAAAATCAATAAAAAATTGAAATTTTTATGAAAATGTGCTAAAATTACTAAAAAGAGGGTGATTATTTGCTTAAAATTGAATATAAATTTGTGCATTATGAAAAAAACTTATCAGCTAAGGCTAAGGGTGAGGCTTTGCATAATGAGGCTTATTTATTGCTTGATAAAATGCTAAGTGATGTAAGCATTACTAACTATGAGATTAAGAAAACTGAATTTGGCAAGCCTTATATTGAAAATAATCCTGTTTATTTTAGTATAGCGCATACCGACGGTCTTGTTTGTTGCGCGGTTAGTACTAGTGAATGTGGAATAGATTGCGAGAAAATCGCACCGAGAGATAAGATTAAGGAAATGAGCGAAAGATATTTTACAGAAAATGAAATTAAGGTAATAGAAAAGAGCGGTTATTCGTATGAGGAATTTTTAAGAATTTGGACCTGTAAGGAAGCAATTGGCAAAAGGCTTGGTTGTGGGCTTATAAAAGCAAAAAATATTGATTCAACTAAGGAAAATTGCTCTACTATTATAGAAAATGGGTATATTATAACTGTAAATATTTAAAAAAGTATTGCATTTTCTTTTAAAATAGTGTACAATATACGCGATAAAATTTTGATATAAAATAAAGGAGAAATTAAAATGTTAGTTTCAGCAAAAGAAATGCTTGAAAAAGCAAAAGCAGGCAAATATGCCGTAGGTCAATTTAACATCAACAACCTTGAGTGGACAAAGGCTATCCTTTTAACAGCTCAGGAGCTTAACTCACCTGTTATTCTTGGTGTATCTGAGGGTGCAGGTAAGTATATGTGTGGCTATGACACAATCGTTGGTATGGTTAAGGGTATGATTAAGTGCCTTAACATTACTGTTCCTGTTGCTCTTCACTTAGACCACGGTTCATTTGAGGGCGCAAAGGCTTGTATCAATGCAGGCTTCTCTTCTGTAATGTTCGATGGCTCACACTATCCAATTGAGGAAAATATCGCAAAGACACAGGCTCTTGTAAATGCTTGTAATGTTCTTGGTATTTCTCTTGAGGCTGAGGTTGGTTCAATCGGTGGCGAAGAGGACGGCGTTGTTGGTGCAGGTGAATGCGCAGATCCAGACGAGTGCAAGCAAATTGCAGACCTTGGTGTTACAATGCTTGCTGCAGGTATCGGTAATATTCACGGTAAGTATCCAGCTAACTGGGCAGGACTTAACTTTGATGTTTTAGCCGCTATTTCTGAGAAGGTTG
>JAGAJV010000015.1 GCA_017625915.1 Clostridia bacterium | reverse complement strand
GTCAGGCTACGATTTCGCTATCCCTTCTTCTCGCCTACACCTCGCGATGCAAACCTTGGGAGTCGCTTTCGGGTTGGTCGGTAACTACCTCCCAACGGACTTTCACCGCAGAGTATTGATATGCCCGTCATACTAGAAAAAGCTAACACGCATTTTTGTGTGTTAGCTTTTTTATTTATATGCTTAACTTATCTCCGCTTTTTCTAACTCTTGCTTCTCCTGAATTAAAGACACATATATCACCATTTTCTGTTTTTACAATAAGCTCTGCGTTGTCGTTTATATCAATTGCTAAGCCTCTGATTATTTCATCCCCTCTGTAAACATCAACTTTTTTTCCTATTACAGAGGATTTTTCCTTATATTTATTTATGTAAGGCTTTTTTTCAAGCTCATTGTAGTATTTAAAAAATGTGTCAATTATACTTGCACATAATACCGATTTATAGATACTTGGCGCTTCCTTTTCAAAAATTGCGCCTGCAATATCCTTGATGCTGTTATCAAAGCCGTTTTTAGGAGGTGCTACATTAACGCCTATTCCACAAATAACATAGTCAAGCAAATTTTCCTCATAATTATATGAAGCTTCAGTTAAAATTCCACATACCTTTTTATCATTTATATATATATCGTTTACCCATTTAATTTGACATGAGCATTGAGAGGTGCTTTCTATCGCATCTAAGACCGCCACTGAGGCAAGAGCGGTTATATTGGCACATTTGTCTATTGGTATTTTTGGTCTTAAAATTATGCTCATATAAAGCCCGTTTTCACTATTTGAAATGAAACTTCTGCCAAGTCTGCCTCTGCCATTTGTTTGGGACTTTACAACCACCGTTGTGCCCTCCTTAGCGCCCTTTGAGGCAAGCTCCTTAGCTGTAATATTTGACGAGGTAGCAACATCATATATAATTATTTCTACATTTTTCTTTAAATGCTTTTTTATATCCTTAGCATCCATTGTTTTATTCCTTTATTTAAAAAACAAACGCTAGAGTTATCTAGCGTTTGAATTATTTAATTATTCAGCCTTTGGCTCTCCGTAAAGTGCATTTACAAGCTCTAATCTTTCAGCTGTTGGATCATTCATATAGAATGAGAATACATTATTTTTATAGAATAATGTCTTATCGTCACCCACATGTATAGTTTCTGCTTCTGCGTTTTTGAGCATAGATAGTGACATCTTAGCAAGTGCGATTAAATCGTCCTTTTCAAAGGATATCTTTGTTCCATCTGCAATAACATTAAAGCCATTTGTCATGCCCTTAAGACCATTTGAGAAGATTGCATCACCTAGTGCGTTTATTACCGCCTTTGAACTAGCAAAACCATCTCTTAGATAAGCTATAGCTTGAATACCATTTAAGGTAGCCTTACCATTAGAAACCTCTGGATAAACAATTTCTGTTTTAAACTTTTCGTTATAGCTATCAATTGCTTCATTCATTTCAGCAACATTAATGTCAGCTACAGCTACTCCGCCAACACTATCAATAAGCGCTGAAGCCACTGACATATCTATTTCAATGTAACCATTAATGTCAATACCGAAATTATGCTTAATTGTCTTTGTAAGAAGAGCAGCTCCTCCCCATTCGTAAGCATCACGAAGCTCACCAACACCTACAAGAGGAATGTAAACAAGAATTTGCTCCTCAATTGTTACATATGTAACCTTTTTTGTTTCTGTGTTAAATGATGCAAGCATAATAAATGTAGCAAGACCTTTTTCAGCACCTGCAAATTTGTTTATACCATAAACAGTAAAATTGTAAATAGTTTCGCTTGAATTTATACTATGAGAAGCTTCAGCATAATTTAGAAGCACATCATTTGCAGCGTCCTTGTATTTTTCGCCACTAATAAAGTCTAAGCTGTAAATACCCATATTGCTGATTTCTGGCGCAATTTCAATTTCCACCTCTTCATAGTGACCAGCGCTTGTTTTGGATACATAGCTATCTATAATTAAATTGATAACTAAAAGTGCGATTGCACATACAGCTAGAACGATAAGTACGATTGCAAGAATTTTAGCTCCATTAGTCATTTTACTTGACTTTGCAGCAGCAGGGGCTGCATTTGGAGCTTGGTTAGGAGCAATAGTAGCGCGATCAGCTGCAGCAACATTGTTTTCGTTGTTGTAGTCTATTCTTTTGCTCATTTTGAGTCCTCCTTATATCGAAAGAATACCTTTAATATGTTTTATTATATATCAAAATAT
>JAGAJV010000115.1 GCA_017625915.1 Clostridia bacterium | reverse complement strand
TCCATCCTCAATTGACTCCTTCTCTGTTGTAGTTGCATCTAAGCATACTGAGGGTATTATGCACGAGCTTATTTCTGCATTGAATGACAGATTAAAGCCGGATAACATTAATATTGCAAATGAAATCAGCTTAATTGCTATTGTTGGCAGAAAATTGGCTGCTAATATTGGTATTGCAGGCAAAATCTTTACAGCCCTTGGTGAAAATGATATTAATATCAGAATGATTGAGCAGGGAGCTGACGAAATTAACATTATTATTGGTGTTGATGATATTAACTTTAAGAAAACAATAAGGGTTCTATATAATTTAAGCGAGGTAAACGAATAATGAAAAAGTATAATGTTGGTATTTTAGGTGCAACAGGCGCAGTTGGCCGTGAAATGATGAATATATTAGAGGAAAGAAATTTCCCAATTGGCGAATTAAGATTACTTGCTAGTCCAAGAAGTGTTGGTAAGAAAATCACATTTAAGGGAGAGGAAATTGAGGTTAAGCTTGCAGAGGTTGGAGCCTTTGAGGGTCTTGACATTGTTCTCGGCGCTGCTTCAAACGCAGTTGCAAAGGAGCTTGCTCCTGACATTGTAAAGTCTGGTGCTGTATTTGTAGATAACTCCAGCGCATTTAGAATGAATGACGATGTTCCACTTGTTGTTCCTGAAATTAACGGTGATGATGTAAAGAAAAATAAGGGTATTATTTCTAACCCTAACTGCTCTACTATTATTACATTAGTTGCTGTAAACGCTATTAATCAGCTTTCAAGGATTAAGGGTATGGTAGCTTCAACATATCAAGCCACAAGCGGTGCAGGCGCCGGTGGACCTATAGAGCTTCGTGACCAAGAAAACGCGCTTATCAACGGCGGCGAAATTAAGAGCGGGGTTTTTGCACACCAAATTGCTGAAAATGTAATTCCACACATCGGCTCATTTGGAGAAAACGGATACACAACAGAGGAAATGAAGATGCAAAATGAGGGTAGAAAAATTCTACACCTACCTGAATTAAAGGTTACTTGCACTTGTGTTCGTGTTCCTGTTGTTCGTTCACACTCAATTTCTGTAACAGTTATTACAGAGGATAAGCTAACAGTTGAGCAGGTAAGAAATGCAGTTGCAAGCGCTAAGGGCTGTAAGCTTTACGATAACGGTGACGCTAAGGAATATCCAATGCCAATTGTAACCTCTGACCAAGACCTTGTTTATGTTGGTAGAATCAGAGAGGACCTTGTATTTGACAATGCTATCACACTATGGTGCTGTGGCGACCAGGTAAGAAAGGGCGCTGCTACAAACGCTATTCAAATTGCTGAGGAATTAATTAAATAACATAAAAAGCAACCACAGGGTACGACCTGTGGTTGTTTTTTCTCTACCTGTCCCCTATTCCCTGTCCCCTGTCCCCTGTCCCCTAACAAAAACTCTCTGCAAAGGGTGTGCAAAATTAGCGGAGAAATTATAGTCAGTTTGTTTATATGGCGTGGTTTTGCTCCGCGGTAAACAAATAATTAATGCCGACAGATTTCAAGATCTGTCGGCAATTGCTATTTGATAAATTGGAATTTATCTTAATCCATTGGCAAAAACCCATGAATAAAATATCTTTTTGGGTGGTTTTGTGTATTCATAATCAATAAGAGAGGGCGTAGTTTCTATAATGTTTATGGCTTGTTCAAGTACCTCTTCAATCGATTTTCCTGCAACATCAATTTCAACTTCGTTAATAAGAGGATTTCGCCTTATATTTTTCTCGTTCATCTTTTCTTGCAATTCAAAATCTATGAGCCCATTATTGGGTCTATTTTTCATCTGTTTCTGAATTTGAGTCAAATCGCTACATATAAGTTTTATTGTGATGAACTCGGTTCCTTTAAAAACAACAGGAATATCTGCCGTTCTCAAATCGTCAATATCAGATGCAATTATATTTTTATAACCAAGCTTATGAAAACACATAAGCATTGCCACTTGATTTTCCCAACAAGTAAGCTCTTCAAGTTCTCCTGTCATGGGCTCTGTGCCATCTCGTGATATGAACTCAGGTACCATATGTTGCTCTATACATGTTGTTTTATAGTGCTCAAGCAAACCGTTACACAAGGTGGTTTTGCCTATACCACTTGCCCCTGTAATAAATATAAAATCTTTCATTTTTGTTACTTCGTCAAGTTTGTTTATCTATTCGACATATTCTTATTTATCGTTCTGTTTATCGCCAGTTTCGCCTTTGTT
>JAGAJV010000114.1 GCA_017625915.1 Clostridia bacterium | reverse complement strand
GGGATTTATGCGGAATTATATAAGCTTTATGCGACTATATAAAAATATCAAGGCTAATTTGCCTTGATATTTTTTGTTATAAAGTATTTTAGCGGGATTGGCTCTTGTGCGGTCAGAACATTGTTATTTAAGCATTTATAGCCGTTTTCGGCTTTTTCAATCAGGTCAATTTTTTGTGCGCGTGTCAGGTGCTTTTTTATGTAAAATTCGCGTTTTTGCGCTTCGATTGGTGTTTCAAGGATTTCAAAATAGATTAGCTCAACAGGGATGCGCGAGTGTGTATATTTTGCGCCCTTGCCACTGTTATGGGCGTTTAGTCTTTTGATTAAATTGTTAGTCCAGCCTGTGTAAAGCGTATTGTCGCTACATTTTAGTATATATACGAAGTTCATTTGTCTTCTTTTCTTTCTTTTGTAAGCTGATATATGCCATATGCAGTTAATATTACTGCGATAGCATCCAATACTATACCGAGCCACATAAACGCTTTTGCTTCAAATAACATTAATCGTTGCGAGTCGTCGAAATTTAATATCTCCTTGCTTTCTGTTTTTAGCTCTACTATATAGTCTGTGGTTGGATTTATTAATACATATAGCTTTTCTCCCTTATGTAAGGCTTTTAAACCGTCGAGAATTTCGCCGTACGCGCAGCATTGGTGGATGGTGTGCTCTGTTTTGTCCTCGAAAATTATATCTACATAGTCCTTACCGTCTTGATTATGGCTACTGTATATACCTTCATATTGCTGAGCCTCTTCCCTTGTAATTGATTTATATCTATTTGGCATTGTAATAAATACTATTGAAATAAGCACGCATAGGACTGATATTCCTATCATAAAAAGCGGTGAGTCATCCTTATCAAAGCTGATTCTTCTTTTGCCTGTTCTATGGCTTTCCGTCGGTAAGCATAATCTTTGCTCTACGATAAAGCGAAGCGCGGAATAGTTAGAATGAAAATATCTTCCTATTGCTAAAAGCTCGCTATTTTCTTTTGTGCTATTGGTTACATTCAAAAAAATATAATTTTTGTCCTTAAATATTACCGCATAGCCGTTTGAAAATACAATGCAGCGTTTTAATTCCTTATATCCGTAATTTTTGTCTGTTCTATTGTTGTTAGCTGAATAGCAAATATGCATTCCGTCCTCTTCAAGCTCAAATTCGGCTTCATCGGTTATGCTTAAATCAAAAATACATTTGTACTTCTTTAATTCCTTTGCAGCTAAGGTTGATACGGTTTTCTTATATTTTGTGTCTATTAAAAGCTTCAATTTCATCACCTCGATATGAAATAGTATAACACAATTGATTTTATTTTGCAAATGTGTTATATTAAAATTAGAAAATATTACAATTTTTGTAACCTTTGCGCTTTATTTCCTGTCTATTAGGGTGAAGTGCTTCAATGCTTTCAAAAAGGGGGTAGATTTATGGACGATAATAAAATCGTTGAAATGTATCTGAATAGAGACGAAAACGCTTTAAAAGAGACTAAGAGTAAATATGAAAAATATTGCTCTTACATTGCTAACAACATTTTAGGCTCAAGGCCTGATACGGAAGAATGTGTAAATGATGCTTATTTGGCTACATGGAATTCTATTCCCCCAAATGAGCCAAAAAGCTTGCGCGCTTATATTGGCAAGATTGTCAGAAATATTGCCT
>JAGAJV010000113.1 GCA_017625915.1 Clostridia bacterium | reverse complement strand
TCGGTGCTAACCTCTGTAATAAGTATAAGGCAAGCGCAAAGGGTAAAATCACCTTTGAATATTCACCTGAAAGCTTTACAGGCACAGAGCCGGAGTTTGCGCTTGAAATTTGTAACGAGGTTATCGACATTTGGAAGCCAACTAAGGACGATAAGGTAATCATTAACTTACCTGTTACAGTTTCCCACTCAATGCCTCACGTTTACGCAAATCAAGTAGAGTATATGCACAAAAACCTGAAGTGCCGTGAAAATGTCATTATTTCATTACATCCACACAATGATAGAGGCTGTGCAGTAGCGGATAGCGAAATGGGACTGCTTGCAGGTGGTGACAGAATTGAGGGCACACTTTTCGGTAATGGCGAAAGAACAGGAAATGTTGACATTATCACACTTGCTTTAAATATGTACTCACAGGGCATTGACCCGGAGCTTGACTTTTCAAACCTACCAGAAATAACCGAGATTTACGAAAAGGTTACTAGAATGCATGTCTATGAAAGACAGCCATATAGCGGTCAGCTCGTCTTTGCAGCCTTCAGTGGCTCACATCAGGACGCAATTGCTAAGGGAATGAAATTCCGTGAGGAAAAGCAAGCAAAAATTTGGAATGTACCGTATTTACCAATCGACCCAACTGATGTTGGCAGAGTTTACGAGGCAGATGTTATCCGTATCAACTCTCAATCCGGTAAGGGTGGAATTGGTTACATAATGGAAACTCAGTTTAAATATGTGCTTCCTCCAAAAATGCGTGAAGCCTTTGGCTATCATGTAAAGAGTATATCCGATCACGCACACAAGGAGCTTCAGCCAATCGAGGTTTACGATATTTTCAAGCGCGACTTCGTTAATTTAACTGACCTTATAGATGTTGAAAGAGCGGTTTATGAGGAAAACGAAGAGGAAATCGTGGCAAATAGCGTAATCAAATATAAGGACAGCTATACAAAGGTTACATCAACAGGTAACGGTCGTTTAGATGCTATAAGTAATGCACTAAGAGAGGTTACAGGCGTTGATTATACATTTGATAGCTATACAGAGCACGACCTTGAGGGACGCTCAAGCTCAAAGGCGGCCTCATATGTAAGCATAAAATATAATGGCAAAGCCTACTGGGGTACAGGCGTTGATAAGGATATTATCGTATCCTCAGTAAAAGCACTGATAAGCGCAGTAAATATAATGTTAAAAAATATATAAACGAGGAGAAACCCTATGAAAATGACAGGCGCAGAAATCATCATAAGCACCTTAATCGAGCAGGGTGTTACCGATGTATTCGGTTATCCGGGCGGACAGGTAATTAATATTTATGATGCACTTTATAAATTTAAAGATAAGATAAACCATTATCTGACTGCACACGAGCAGGGCGCAGCTCACGCAGCAGACGGTTATTCAAGAGCAACCGGTAAGGTTGGCGTATGTATTGCCACCTCAGGACCGGGCGCTACAAACCTAGTAACAGGTATTGCAACTGCAATGCTTGACTCAATTCCAATGGTAGCAATTACAGGAAACGTGCCTTGTAGCCTTATCGGTAAGGATAGCTTCCAGGAAATTGATATTACAGGCGTTACATTACCGATTACAAAGCATAACTACTTCGTAAATAAAATTGAAAATTTAGCAGACTCAATTAGAGAAGCCTTTGCAATTGCAAAATCAGGCAGACCTGGACCGGTACTTGTGGATGTACCAAAGGATGTTCAGGTTGCAACCTACGATTTTGAGCCTCAAGGCATAGTGGAGAAAAAGCCACTACCAAAGGCAAGCGAGGAGCAAATTGAGGAAGCAGTAAAGCTTGTAAACGAAGCAAAAAGACCGTACATCTATATCGGTGGTGGCGCTGCCGGTCTTGGTATGGGCAAGCAGGTTATTGATTTTGCAGAAAAAATCGGCGCTTGCATCGGCTGTACCTTTATGGGTCTTTCAGCTGTCCCCGATAACTATGAAAGATTTCTAGGTATGCAGGGCATGCACGGACACTTCGCATCCTCTATGGCTCAGAAATATGCAGACTTAATTATCGGTGTTGGCGTACGCTTTAGCGACAGAGCCACAGGAAATACTGCTAAATTTGCTAAAGGCACAAAGATTATTCAGCTTGACCCGGATTTTGCAGAAATCAACAAAAATGTAAATGTTGATTTAGGTATCGTTTCAGATGTATTCGATTCCTTTACAAGAATTGCAGAAAAAGCAAATGAATCTAAAAAGCCGGAATGGGAAAAGCAGGTAAGCGAGCTTAAAGAAAAAGAAAACGAAATCGCTGAAAAAGCCGCTAAAATGGCAGGGGATAGAATGACACCAAAAATGATTTTTGATGTTATCAATAAGTATAAGCTTCCAAGAACAATTACTACAACAGATGTAGGACAGCATCAAATGTGGGCAGCACAATATTCTACCTTTGATACTACAAGACGATTTGTTTCAAGCGGCGGTCTTGGCACAATGGGCTTCGGTCTTGGTGCTGCTATCGGCGCGCAGGTTGCCACAAAGGACCCAACAATACTTATAACAGGTGACGGAAGCTTTGGTATGAACCTGAACGAGCTTGCAACCGCAGTTACATATAACATTCCACTTATAATAGTTCTTGCTAATAATGGCGTTCTCGGTATGGTTCGCCAATGGCAAAACCTATTCTTTGGCAAAAGATTTTCAGAAACCGTTCTTGAAAGGAAAACAGACTTCGTTAAGCTAGCCGAGGCATTTGGCGCTACAGGACTAAGAGCTACAAATATTGATGAGTTTGAAAATGCCTTCAAGAAAGCATTAAAGGTAAACGGACCTGTTGTAATTGACACCTATATCGACAAGGATGAATTTGTTCTTCCAATGCTCCCACCGGGTGGCTCAATTGACGACATTATCACAGACGTAGGAGGCAAGGACGATGCTAAATAATGAAAAGATTAATAAATTCGTAATTGCAGTTTATGTAGAAAACAAATTCGGTGTACTTACAAGAGTAACAAGTATGTTTACTCGCCGTGGCTTCAATATTGACGCTTTAACAGTTGGCGAGACCGAATGTCCGGAATATTCCCGTATAACCATTTCTTTGAGTGGCGATGGCTACGCAAAGGAGCAATTTATAAATCAGCTTAAAAAGCTCTACAATGTTAAAAAGGTAGAGGTATTAGAGGAAAATGAAGCAATCAAGCGAGAGCTTTCTCTAATTAAGGTAAAAAACGACCCCGAAACAAGAGGCGATGTTTTATCAGCAGTTGATGTATATCGTGCAAAGGTTATAGACTATACACTTGACGAAATGTGTATAGAAATCACAGGCGACCCCAACAAAATCGACGCATTTGTAAAGCTAATCAGCAACTATGGCATTATCGAAATGTGTCGCACAGGTATCGTCGCACTTGAAAGAGGAAGCGGAACTCTTTTAGGTAAATAATCCGCAATAAAATAGTAAAATTTTTAAATTTAAGGAGAATAAAACAATGGCAAACATCTATTATCAACAAGATTGCGATCTTAACAAATTAAACGGCAAAACAGTAGCAATTATCGGCTACGGCTCACAGGGCCACGCACACGCACTTAACTTAAAGGATTCAGGCGTAAACGTAATTGTAGGTCTTTACGAGGGCTCAAAGAGCTGGGCAAAGGCTGAAAAGGCAGGACTTAAGGTTATGGTAGCTAGTGAGGCTGCAAAGAATGCTGATATGATTATGATTCTTATCAACGACGAAAAGCAAGCAAAGCTTTACAAGGAAAGCATTGAGCCAAACTTAACAGAGGGCAAAACACTTATGTTCGCTCACGGCTTCAATATCCACTTCGGTTGCATTAAGCCACCAAAGAATGTAAATGTAATCATGGTAGCACCAAAGGGTCCGGGCCACACAGTTCGTTCAGAATACCAGGTAGGTAAGGGTGTTCCTTGCTTAATCGCAGTACACCAGGATGCAACAGGCGATGCTCTTGAGCTCGGTCTTGCTTATGCTCTCGGTATTGGCGGAGCAAGAGCAGGTGTTCTTGAAACAACCTTCAGAACAGAAACAGAAACAGACCTATTCGGTGAGCAAGCAGTTCTTTGCGGCGGTGTTTGCGCACTTATGCAAGCAGGCTTTGAAACACTTGTTGAAGCAGGACGATCCAAGAAATGCTTACTTTGAGTGTATCCACGAAATGAAGCTTATCGTTGACCTTATTTACCAAAGCGGTTTTGAGGGTATGAGATACTCAATTTCTAACACAGCTGAATATGGTGACTACATCACAGGTCCAAAGATTATTACAGAGGACACAAAGAAGGCTATGAAGAAGGTTCTTTCCGATATCCAAGACGGAACATTCGCTAAGGACTTCCTACTCGATATGTCCGATGCAGGAAGCCAAGTTCACTTCAACGCAATGAGAAAAATTGCAGCAGAGCATCCAAGCGAGGTTGTAGGTAAGGAAATCAGAGAGCTTTATAGCTGGGCTGACGAAGAAAAGTTTATTAATAACTAATATAAAGCAGTTAGCCGTCAGCCGTTAGCGGTTAGATGGCTAAAATGCATATACGGAGCAAAAAATGATAAAAGATACAATTGTAAACGGTTCACATAACGCCCCACACCGTTCTCTTTATAAGGCTTTAGGTCTTACAAGAGAGGAGCTTGACAGACCTCTTATTGGTATCGTTAGCTCATATAACGAGATTGTACCGGGACATATGAACCTTGATAAAATTACAGAAGCCGTTAAATTAGGCGTAGCTATGGCAGGCGGTACACCAATTATGTTCCCGGCAATCGCAGTATGCGACGGTATCGCTATGGGACATGTAGGTATGAAATATTCTCTTGTTACAAGAGACTTAATTGCCGACTCTACCGAGGCTATGGTAATGGCTCACGGCTTTGACGGTCTTGTAATGATACCAAACTGTGACAAAAATGTACCGGGACTTTTAATGGCAGCAGCAAGACTTAATATTCCAACTGTATTCGTAAGCGGTGGACCAATGCTCGCAGGACGAGTTGACGGACATAAAACAAGCCTATCTAGTATGTTTGAGGCAGTAGGCTCATATAAGGCAGGCACTCTTGACGAGTGTGGACTTTGCGAGTTTGAAAATAAGGCTTGCCCAACCTGTGGCTCTTGCTCAGGTATGTACACAGCCAACTCAATGAACTGTCTTACAGAGGTTCTTGGTATGGGTCTATGTGGCAATGGAACAATCCCTGCCGTATATTCTGCAAGAATTGAGCTGGCTAAGCATGCAGGAATGCAGGTTATGGAGCTTGTCAGAAAGAATATTCGCCCAAGAGATATTATGACAGAGGCAGCCATTAAAAATGCAATCACTGCCGATATGGCTCTTGGCTGCTCAACTAACAGTATGCTTCACTTACCGGCAATTGCAAACGAGTGCGAGGTTGAATTTGACCTTGATTTTGTAAACGAAATCAGCGAAAAAACACCAAACCTCTGTCACCTTGCCCCTGCAGGACCAACCTATATGGAGGATCTTTACCAAGCGGGTGGAGTTTATGCAGTGCTTAAGGAAATTGATAAGCTAGGACTGCTTGATACATCAGTTATGACTGTAACAGGTAAAACAATGGCTGAAAATATCGCAAATGCAAAGAACTACGACGAAACAGTAATAAGAACAGTAGATAACCCATATAGCAAAACAGGCGGTATCGCAGTGTTAAAGGGTAACCTTGCCCCTGACGGATGCGTTGTAAAGAGAAGCGCAGTAGCTCCCGAAATGCTTGTACACGAGGGACCTGCAAAGGTTTACGAAAGCGAAGAGGAAGCAATTAGTGCAATCTACGCAGGCAAAATCCAAAAGGGCGATGTTGTAGTTATTCGCTACGAGGGACCAAGTGGTGGACCGGGTATGAGAGAAATGCTCTCCCCAACCTCAGCTATTGCAGGAATGGGACTTGATAAGGATGTAGCACTAATTACAGACGGACGCTTCTCAGGCGCAACAAGAGGAGCATCAATCGGCCATGTTTCCCCGGAAGCCGTAAGCGGTGGTACAATCGCATATGTTAAGGATGGCGATATTATTTCAATCAATATCCCTGAATATAAAATCGAGCTCAAGGTATCTGACGAGGAGCTTGCAAAGCGTAAGCTCGAAATGCCAATCAAACGCAAAGAAAACCTAAAGGGCTACCTAAAAAGATACTCACAAATGGTATCATCTGCCGACAAAGGCGCAATAATCAACAGATAAATAGACAAGATAGCAAGCAAAGGCTCCCTTGTGTAAAGGGAGCTGTCAGCTTTGCTGACTGAAGGATTGTTAACCAAAGCTCATTAAAATGCTAATGAGCTCTGGTTAGAAATTCAAACTGAAAGGAAATATATATTATGCCAATGACAATGACACAAAAGATACTTGCCGCCCACGCAGGACTTGATTCTGTTGAAGCAGGACAGCTGATTCTTGTAAAGCTTGATAGAGTTTTAGGCAACGATATTACATCTCCTGTTGCAATTAAGGAGTTTAATAAAATAGGTGTAAGCGAGGTTTATGACAAGGAAAAGGTAACAATGGTTATGGACCATTTTGCACCAAATAAGGACATAAAAGCAGCAGTTCAATGCAAAATGTGCAGAGAATTCTGTAACGATAAGAAAATCACCCATTTTTACGATGTAGGAAGAATGGGCATTGAGCACGCACTTCTACCGGAAAAGGGACTTGTTGTAAGTGGTGATGTTGTAATCGGTGCAGACTCTCATACCTGTACATACGGTGCTTTAGGCGCATTCTCAACGGGCGTAGGCTCAACAGATATGGCTTGCGGTATGGCAACGGGCAAGGCTTGGTTTAAAGTACCTTCAGCAATCAAATTTGTTCTTACAGGCAAGCTAAATAAATATGTATCCGGTAAGGATGTAATTTTACATATTATTGGCAAAATCGGCGTTGATGGCGCACTTTATAAGTCAATGGAATTTGTAGGTGAGGGCGTAAAATCACTTACAATTTATGACCGTCTTACAATTTGCAATATGGCAATTGAGGCAGGCGCTAAAAACGGTATTTTCGAGGTTGACAAGCAAACTATCGACTACATAAAGGAAAGAAGCGACAGAGAAATCGTTTCCTATAAGGCAGACGAGGACGCAAGCTACGACGAGGTTTACGAAATAGACCTATCTACCATTAAATCAACAGTAGCATTCCCACACCTACCGGAAAACACAAAAACCTTTGATGAAATTCCGGATATCAAAATTGACCAGGTAGTAATCGGCTCTTGTACAAACGGTCAATATAAGGATATTGAAGAAGCCGCAATGATTTTAAAGGGCAAAAAGGTAGCTAAAAATGTTCGTGCTATCATTATTCCTGCAACACAGGACATCTACCTGAAAGCAATTGAAAACGGACTTGTTAAAATCTTTATTGAAGCAGGCTGTGTAGTATCAACTCCAACCTGTGGACCTTGTCTTGGTGGTTATATGGGCATTCTTGCAGCAGGAGAGAGAGCAGTAGCAACCACAAACAGAAACTTCGTAGGCAGAATGGGTGATGTAACAAGCGAGGTATATCTCGCTAGCCCGGCAGTAGCAGCAGCAAGTGCCATAGCAGGCAAAATTGCCGATCCAAGCAAAATATAAGAAAGGGGTAACTAAAATGAAATTTACAGGAAAAGTTATA
>JAGAJV010000112.1 GCA_017625915.1 Clostridia bacterium | reverse complement strand
CGCGGAGGGGCGAAAACGGCGATAATAATTCATAAAATAGAAGAAAAGCGTAGCTTTTCAACCTTAATAAGTAAGAACCACCAACATAAAAATGTAGGTGGTTCTTGAATTATGGTTATGCCTTAATGTGTCAGCCTCTTTTAATTAGTTGTTCTTAAGCCACTCTTCAGCCTTAGCCTTTGCAATTCTCTTAATATCCTCTTTTGGATATTTGGAATCAGCACCGCCGTTTGTGTATAGGAAGTAACAGCCATCGCTTGTTACATAAAGTGTTTCCTCGTAGCCATCAGCATCACCAAAATTGCCGTATGTAACCTTCTTTACGATCTCAGATGCTTCTGTATCGTATGTCTTTTTGCAAATTACCTTTACCATAATATTATCTCCTTTTAAATTTTTTTCATAAGCATAATAGCACATTATGTTGAATTTGTCAATAACCAATTTATGTCAATTAAGCGCTTCAGCAATAATCTCTGCCTCGATATTCGTGCTTCCGTCCTCTTTTATGGAACGGAAATAAAGCTTTCCGTCAGTTTTTACCATATAAATTTTTACGCTTTCCCCACGCTTAATATCATTAATAAAGGATATAGCCAGTGATTTCACTCTGATATTTTCGGGATTTGGTATGCAGTTTATAATCATATCCGGATAGTTTGTATTATTCATATGTCCGTTTAAATCAGTGTCGGTAAAGCGAACCGTATATTCACTGATTAGTGACATTGGAACATCATTTGGTATTCTAATTCTAAGTGGATTTTCAAGCAAAGCAGGCTCGTCCATATCGTAATTACTTAAATCAACATCGGTAACACGGTATAGCTTTTTTTCCTCTGTTGATACAAGTGCCCATGTGGTATGTGCCTCAGCCATAATCTCGCCATTTCTTTCAATGCTATATGAACGCATAAAGCTATAGCCACGACTGGGGCAAGCCCAAGTCTTTACATTAATATCCTCATAGGCATAAATTGGATTATAAATTTCCAGACGGATATTACTTAAAATAAATGCTTTTTTATCGTTAAAAAGCTCCTCATATGATGGCTTTCTTGCTCTCATTTGGCGCATTGAGGTTTCCTGCATAAATTTTAAAATATGGGATACGCTAACAACCTCATTCACATCTGTATCGTGAAATTTTACATTATAATTCTCTTGATATTTCATATATGTACCTCTAATGTTTACTAAGTGCTATTTTATCATTTTTTCTATAATAAGTCAATAACAAAATAACCTAACACAGTGTGTTAGGTTAAAATTGTATTAGTTGTATTTATGGGAGCATTATATGTCTTTTGCATTTCACTATATGTTGCTGTGCCAAGACCAAAGCTGATAGTTATTGCATCGTTTACCTCGTGCATTACATTATCGTCAAGATGCCCCATTTTTTCCTTAAGCCGTGTTTTGTCTATAGTGCGTATTTGCTCAAGCAAAATAACGGAGTCCTTTGCAAGACCTACCTTATCGCCATATACATCAATATGGGTTGGCAATTTAGATTTTGTCATTTTACTTGTGATTGCAGCAGCTATTACTGTTGGGCTATATCTATTTCCTACATCGTTTTGAACTATCAAAACAGGACGAAGTCCACCCTGCTCTGAGCCGATTACAGGGCTTAGGTCTGCGTAATAAATATCCCCACGCCTTATATTATTCAAATTTATCACTCCTATTAATTTTATGTCTGCAAGAGTATTATTGACATAATATTGTCAATTTAAACTCCTACAATAACATTTTATGCAATTTGTTATTTAGAGTGTAGGTGTAGGGTGTAGAAATTTGCTGACGGCTGGCTACTGACGGCTGACAGCTAACGCTAGCTCCTTCCTTTCGCTTTTTGATAGCTCATACGGTATGTGCATATCGTCCTTGCTATGACATTCAAGAGTGCCTGAGTTATATATTGAGCCAATAGAATAAACAAGTGTGTTTTTACCATTTATTTCCTTTTGCTCGGTATTTTCAAGTAACATATTTACATTTAAGGATGTATCATTAAAGTCAACATCTGTAAATTCCAGCTTGAAATATGTATAATTGAATTTTTGCTTTTTATCAAGGACTGTTGGCTTATATTCCTTGCCCTTGGAGTCCTCTAAGGTATAGAAAATGCTTATATCGTCTAATGTATAGCTTTTTGCATTTTCGCCATTAATAATTTTTTCATTATTATTTAATGAATCAATTACCTCGTCAATATGGCGATTATTATATCTCACGGTTATTTGCATATATTTTGCATCCGGGATATATACAAATGAATATGCGTACAGTGCGCCATTTTCCGAAAACTCTGTGCCTGCTGCGTGAGTGCGTATATCCTGGCTTACAGCATATGCTTCCTTTAAGCTATCAGTTATATATAATTCCTTAAATTCCTTATGGCTTGACTGACACATTCTGAACATAAAGGCTATAATAAATGTAAATAATGCAACGGTTAAGCATATATTAATTATTCGACCAACTGCGGTTTTCTTTTTTTCCTCTGCTGAAATTTCGGTATCAACATTTTGAGAATTTACAGTATTTTCCAATTTTGATTTCCTTTTCTTTAATTTTTTTATTATTGTAGCACATATTTAGCAAATATGCAAGTTTTTTGAAAAAAATACTTGACAAATCGAAAAATGTTATATATAATAGGTAGGCAAGCGAAAATTGCTATGGAAATTTGGCGGGAGGAAAAAATGGTATTAGATATTACATCCTTAATAAATGGTAAGCTATCCAAAATTGATTTTGAATATACCATTGCTGACAGTGATGAAAATCCCGTTATACCACCCTACGACGTTTCCTTTACCGCACCTGTTAGAGTAAAGGGCTATGTAACTGACAATGCAGGCTATATGACACTGCACGCTAGTGCTGATATTGATTATGTATCCCATTGTGCAAGATGCCTTGAGAATGTAAACGGTACATTCACTCTCGATTTTAACCGTGTGGTTGCAGCTTCAGGCACTCTTCAAAACGAGGACAACGATTCTTATGTTGTTGTTAAAAACGGTTTACTTGATATTGACCGTGAGCTGGTTGAGGATTTGTTGCTTGAATTTCCTATGAAGCTTTTATGCAAGGAAAATTGTAAGGGTATTTGCCCAAAATGTGGCAAAAATTTAAACAAGAATTCCTGCGATTGCGACAAGAAAAAGGAAATTGACCCACGCCTTGCAATTTTACAAACGCTATTTGAGGACGAGGAATAGTCCTGATTAACAAGTCAAAAATTTATAGCTTATATATCACTTAAGGAGGATATCAAAATGGCAGTTCCAAAGAGAAAGCAGTCTCACTCAAGAACAAACCTAAGAAGATCTCAAAACTCAAAGCTTACAGCACCAACAATCGTTAAGTGCTCAAAGTGTGGCGAGTACAATCTTACACACCGTGTTTGCTCAGCTTGCGGTTACTACGGCGATAAGCAAATCATTGTTAAGGAAGAGGCTTAATTTAAGACGCTTTAAGACACTCGTATGGGTGTCTTTTGTCTTATTTAGAAAGGAGCATTATGCAATATTCACATAAGAGAAGCAACGGAATTATGCGTATAGCTTATATATTATTAATTGCTTGTGGCTTTGTGTTTTACAGTGTGGGCGAGGGTGTTATTAAAACTACTATGTCCTTTTTATCAATCTTTTCCCTAGTGGCAGGTCTTTACCTATTTTTAAGATGTGAAATGACTACCTTTACTCTTATTGTAAAGGAAAGAGGCACTGATTATGATTTCTTTGTAAACAAAGCAAAGGGAAGGCGTGGCAATTATGTTTGCTATTTCTATGTTTCTGATGCAATTAAGGTTGTAAAGCATTCAAAGGAAGCTGTAAATGAGCTTACAAATGAATACAAAAATGTAGGTTACTTTAGCTTTTGCCACAATCTAATTTCTAATGATAAATATATTATACTTTTCAAAAGCACTGACCACTATGATATGGTGGTTGTGGAAATGAACGACGAGTTTAAAAAATATTTTGAAAATTGTATGTCAAAAGCAATTCCAAGCGAATCACAATCACTACATCATGATGATGAATAATAAACTGAGGCTGACACATTAAGAAGCCTTATATTATAAGCAAATTAAAGCTAAATAATAACAAAAGACAGAAATTCAAGCGAATTTCTGTCTTTTCTTCTTGTTGTGTCAGCCTCTAATTCAAGAGGGTAGGCAGATTAAGAGCAGAAATCGTCGGTTTCGAGTGAAGGCGTACTTACGTACGTCGAGAACGAAAACGGCGATAACATTCCACATTAATGGAGAAAAACATAGTTTTTCAACCTTATAATTTACAAGCAGTCATTGGAAAGCTAGCTTTTGAATTTTTTCGTGGAATGTGGTTGTGCCTTAATGTGTCAGCCTCTTTTTTTATTTTATAAATTTTAAATCCTTTTTGTTAGCATCACCGAAGCGGGCTTTAATGAATTTTAGCGCCTCGGCAAAAATGATTTTATCATTTTCAAAGGAATGGTCATAGGGAAATTCGCCCTCAAAAAACCATTTAAAGGCTGAAATTTCCTCCGGCTGAGGGATAACATAGGCTCTTGTGGTTAAGGCTGTGAAATAGACAACTGTTTTTTGAACATTCTTTTTCTTACCTATCATATAATTAGACTCCATACGGAAGCCATTTTCAATTTTAACCTCAATGCCTGTTTCCTCAAAGGTTTCACGAATAGCTGTTTGATATTCGTTTTCCCCCTCCTCAACATGACCCTTAGGGAATGACCAGCAATCAGTATATTTATTTTTAATCAGCAAAACTGCATATTTGCCTCTTGTTTTACGAAAAACCACAGTACCACAGGATTTTTCATGTCTCATACTAGCCTACCCCCTCTTTTAAAATTAAATATTCTCTATTGTATCACAATTTACTTTTTTTGTCAATATTATAATACTGCCTTTAGGAACTGAATTGTTCTTGGATTTTGTGGATTATCAAATAGCTCCTTTGGAGTGCCCTCCTCGGCTATTCTTCCCTCATCCATAAATAATACTCTTGTTGCTACCTCTCTTGCAAAGCCCATTTCGTGAGTTACAATCACCATTGTCATGCCCTCGCTTGCTACCTCTTTAATGAGGTTCAGAACCTCGCCTACCATTTCCGGGTCAAGGGCTGAGGTTGGCTCGTCAAAAAGCATAACCTTTGGATTCATAGCAAGCGCTCTTACAATAGCAATTCTTTGCTTTTGTCCACCGGACAATGTTGACGGATATACATTTGCCTTATCCTCAAGACCTATTCTGCGAAGAAGCGCCATTGCCTTCTCACGACACTCCTCCTTAAATTCTGCCTTTGTTTTGCCTTCCTTTACTGCCTTTTTTGTATATATAGTAACGGGAGCAAGCATTATGTTTTCAAGAACGGTTTTATTATTGAAAAGGTTAAACTGCTGGAATACCATACCCATATTTTGACGGTGGATATTTATATCAACCTTTGGGTCTGCAATATCAACATCATCAAAAATAATTTGTCCGCCTGTAGGGTCCTCAAGACAGTTCAGACATCTTAAAAATGTGCTTTTGCCTGAGCCCGATGCGCCTATAACAACCACCTTTTCGCCGGGATAGATAGAGGTTGAAATATCGTCAAGCACATTAAGGCTGCCAAATGATTTTTGAAGTCCCTTTACCTCAATTATTGGCTTATTCATCATTATTTACCCCCTCTTCCTCTATCGCTCTTTGATAGCTTCTTTTCCAGTATATGGTGTAGCTGTGTAAGTCCTAAAACTACTATCAAATATAAAACTGCCGCTATTAAAAGTGGGAATAAATAGTCAAAGGTTCTTGATTGGATAAGTCCAGGTATTTTACCAAGGTCCATAATACCAACATAACCAACTATTGCAGTTTCCTTAACAAGAGTAATAAACTCGTTAAAGAGCGGTGGCAGACAATTCTTAACTGCCTGTGGAATTATAATATGATACATTGTTTGCCATGTGGAAAGTCCCAGACTTCTGCCAGCCTCCATTTGACCGTCGTCAACGCTTTCAAAGCCTGCTCTTGCTATTTCTGCCACATATGCGCCTGAGTTAATACCAAAGGTAATAGCACCTATCATAAGTCCGTTATCCCATGATACAAATACTATAAAGTATAAAATCATAAGCTGTAAAACTACAGGTGTTCCTCTTATTATAGTTATGTAAATATTGGCAATTACCTTTAAGACCTTTAGCTTGCCTGTCTTTTTGTTGATGTAGTTTACCATAGCAAAGAAAACACCGATTACTGTACCGATAAGTGCAGCAATTAAAGCTATGATAATAGTATTGCCAAGACCCTCTAAATATAATTTCCATCTATCATCAACAATTACCGCTTTTCTTAAACGGTCAATAATAGATGCTGCTAATAAAATATTCATATTCACCTTTTATTCTCTTAAAACTTGAAATGAGTGAGAGGCTAGCCTCCCACTCTTAGTTTCTATAAAATTAGTCAGCTACTGCGAGCATTGTTTGTGCAGGAAGCTTATCCATAAGGATAGCATCAATTCTGCCTGCCTTTAAATCAGCTAAAGCAAGTGCATATTGCTTATAACGGCTAACAGTTGCACCCTCTGCCTTAACTATTACATCACCGTCGTCTGTTTCGTATGTGTAGCCATCAGCCTTTGCAGCAGCAGAGATAACAAGGTCGCCGCTTGTACCCTCTTGTACGCCTACCTTAAGACCGGCTAGATCCTTAACACTTGAATAGGACTTATCCTTATTTGAAACAACAACAAGTGTTGAGCTATAGTAAACATTTGAGAAATCAACCATATCAAGTCTTTCCTCATTAATTGTCATACCAGCAGCGCCTACTGCATCGCCTGTTGCAGATTGAACGCTTAAAGGAATTGTGTCAAATAAAATATCCTTTATTTCAATCTTTTTGCCCATATTTACAGCAACCTGGCTCATAATAGCGATATCAACGCCAATAACCTTACCGCCTGCTACAAATTCAAATGGAGCAAAGCCGGACTCTGTATAAACTGTGATAACCTCAGTAGCTGTACCAAAGTCCCAAGATGTCTTAAGACCGTTAGTGCTTGGCTCTGCGCCCTCGCCCTCAGTAAACTTAGCATAGTCTGTGTAGTAGTCAACATACTTTTGCATTGTGCCGTCCTTAACCCAAGCATCAACTACCTTGTTTACCTCGCTAAGTAAAGCTGTGTTACCCTTTGTTACTGCAATACCGAAATCCTCAACTAAAAGGTCGGTTGCATCCATTGCTACATACTCTGCCTTATTGCCGCCGCAAGAAACAAAAGCAAAGCAGCCTACAAGCACTACAAGTGTAAGTGCAAGTGAAATAATTCTTTTCATAATAATTCTCCTTTTATAAAATATTTATTACTGCTATATTATACTCTTTTAATTTAAGTTTGTAAATAGCTTTATGAATATTTTTTCAAGAAATTTTGAATAATATTCAATTTAAATGAATATATGCAAAAAGCCTTGCGTTTTTTGCAAGACTTTTTACCTGTTTAGCTGTTCCACAATCATTTTTGCCGGACCCTCGTCAACTATTACATAGTCAACCTCGCCGTCAATTAAGGCTCTTACTGCCTGCAATGCAGATTCATAGCCGAGAGAGGTGACATTATAGCCCGTAAAGCCCCACTCAGCATCGCCGTCAACATATGAGGCTGAAACGGTGTCCTTTTGATAGCCGATTTTTGTGTTTTTGTTCATTTTTCTCAAAATTTCAACCACATCCTCGGTGCTTTTGCAATCGTCAAAGGT
>JAGAJV010000111.1 GCA_017625915.1 Clostridia bacterium | reverse complement strand
CGTTTTCGCTCTCGACGTACGTAAGTACGCCTTCGCTTGAAAACGACGATTTCTGCTCTTAATCTGCCTACCCTCTTGATTTAAGGGGCTACACATTAAGAAGAAAAGACAGAAATTTCGTTTGAAATTTCTGTCTTTTGTTATTATTTGGCTTAAATTTGCTTGTAATACAAGGCTTCTTAATGTGTCAGCCCCAATTTTTTAGCCTTCAATTAAATTATTAATAATTGTGCGTCTTGCTTCAAGCACCGCCTTCGCCTCGTCCTTGTTATTACCTCTTACAGAGTAGTAAACCTTGATTTTTGGCTCTGTACCTGATGGACGAATAGCAATCCAGGAGGAATCCTTAAAGATAAATTTAAGTACATCAGCCTTTGGTAAGCTGTCAATGCCTAAAGTGTAATCATTTACCTTGTCAATGCCCTCAAATAGAGAAGCGCCCTTTGCCCTCATTTCCTTCATAATAGCTTTGATTCTCTCAACACCGTCAATTCCCTTAAGTGTATATGAATCAAGCTTATCAAGGAAGTAGCCGTATTTTGCATAAATTTCTTCCATAACATCATCAAGTGTCTTACCTTGATTCTTGTAGTAGGAAGCCATTTCACAAATAAGCATTGATGCAACAACTGCGTCCTTATCTCTTGCGTGTGTGCCTACAAGATAGCCATAGCTTTCCTCATAGCCGATTACAAAATCGCCACAGCCTGTAGCATCGAAAATGTTCATTTGCTCACCAATGAACTTAAAGCCTGTTAATGTTTCAATAACCTTACAGCCGTTCATTTTAGCGATTGTTGAACCAAGCTCACTTGTTACAATAGTCTTAATTACAGTTGACTTGTCAGTTAGCTTTTCCTTGTTCATTTTAATTACATAGTCAACAAGAAGCGCGCCAACCTGATTGCCTGTAAATAGCTTCATACCGTTTTTTGTGTTTACGGCAATACCAACTCTATCGCAGTCTGGGTCAGTACCGAAAATAATATCAGCGCCGATTTTTTCACATAGCTTAACGCCCATGCTAAGCGCCTCGGCATTTTCAGGGTTAGGAGAAACAACGGTAGGGAAGTTGCCATCACGCATTTCCTGCTCCTTAACTATTGTAACATCATAGCCAAGCTCGGAAAGCACGCGTCTTACAGGCACGTTACCTGTACCGTGTAATGGCGTATAAACAATTTTAGCACTCTTTTCGCCAATATCGTGGGCTTGCTTCTTTACATTAGCAATAAAGCTATCAAATACCTCCTTAGGTACTCTCTTTACCATTCCGTTTTCTCTTGCCTTAGCTTCATCAGCCACAGGAATAGCAGGAATATCAGTAATAGCATTTACATATGAAATAATTGTGTCTGCATCAGGAGAAAGCACCTGACAGCCCATATCGTCATAAACCTTGTAGCCGTTATATTCCTTAGGATTGTGGCTAGCAGTTACAACAATACCGCCAACACAGTTAAGCTCTCTTACAGTGAAAGAGAGAACAGGAGTAGGCATAATCTCATCGTAAAGATATGCAGGAATACCTGCCTCAGCCATTACAAGTGCTGCTTCCTTAGCAAATGAGTCAGAATTATTTCTTGAATCATAAGCAATAGCAACACCGCGGGATACATCCTTGCCATACTTATCTAAAAGATAGTTAGCTAGACCGCGAGTAGCCTTTCTTATGATATATTTGTTCATTCTATTAGTACCGGCGCCCATAACGCCACGAAGACCACCGGTGCCAAATTCCAGGTCACGCCAGAAACGGTCCTCAATTTCGCTATCGGAAAGATTAGCATTTAGCTCATCTCTTGTCTCCTTGTCAAATAATTCGTTTGTACGCCAGAGATTGTAATTGTCCAAAATGTTTTTTGAAAGCTGCTTCATTTTTTATCTCCTTAAACTGTTTTATTTGGTTTGTACCACCTTTAATTATAGCATAAAACAGAGAAAAAATAACAATTTTTTGAAAATTTATTAAAAATTATTCACCCTTAGTGTAAGCAAGTAAGCCACCTGCCATTAAAATATCAATTTGACGCTTAGTATAGCTGCAATTTAATGTAGCCTCGCCGTTTGTTCCCTTTAGTGTAATTTTGCCGTTTTTCATACCCTCAAATACATTTTCAAGAGTTAGCTTATCGTCCTGACTAAACTTGTCGTAATCCTCAGGATTTTCAAAGGTAAGCGGTAAAATACCTGCATTAATTAGGTTAGCTGCGTGAATTCTTGCAAAGCTCTTAGCAACAACTGCCTTAACACCTAAGTATAGCGGAACAAGAGCCGCATGCTCTCTTGAAGAGCCTTGACCGTAGTTAGAGCCACCAACAATAATGCTAGAGCCATTCTTTAAAGCTCTTTCTGCAAATGCTTCGTCACAAACTGCAAAGCAGAACTTAGATAAGAAAGGAATATTTGAACGGTAAGGCAAAATCTTAGCGCCGGCAGGCATAATATGGTCAGTGGTAATATTATCGCCTACCTTTAAGGTAAGAACAGCCTCAATCTTGTTTTCAAGCTTCTTGGTTGTTGGGAAGGGCTTAATGTTTGGACCTCTTAAAATTTCAAGCTCCTTAGCCTCTTCCTCGCTTGCAGGCATAATAACTGCGCTATCGTCCACCTTGAAAATATCAGGCATTTCAATTTCCTTATATTCGCCAAGTGTTCTTGGGTCAGTAATATAGCCGGTAAGAGCAGATGCAACTGCAACCTCAGGGGACACAAGATAAACCTGCGCATCCTTAGTACCGCTTCTGCCCTCAAAGTTTCTGTTAAAGGTTCTTAAAGATACACCGGCAGAGTTAGGTGAGAAGCCCATACCAATGCAAGGACCGCAAGCACATTCAAGTACTCTTGCGCCTGATGCTAAAATATCGGATAAAGCGCCACAGTCAGCAAGCATAGAAAGCACCTGCTTAGAGCCTGGAGAAACAGAAAGGCTAACGCTATCGTGAATTTTCTTGCCCTTTAGCATTGAAGCAACTCTTAGCATATCACGAAGTGATGAGTTGGTACAAGAGCCAATGCATACCTGGTCAACCTTAATACCTGAAAGCTCCTCAGCGCTCTTAATATTGTCAGGACTATGTGGGCAAGCAAGAAGTGGCTTTAGCTCTGAAAGATTGATGTCAATAATTCTATCGTATACCGCATCCTCGTCGCTTGCTAAGGGTGAATAAGCATCGCCTCTGCCTTGCGCCTCTAAGAATGCTTTTGTAATTTCGTCAGATGGGAAAATAGATGTAGTAGCACCAAGCTCTGTGCCCATATTTGTAATAGTTGCACGCTCAGGAACGGAAAGAGTCTTAATGCCCTCGCCACCCCATTCAATAATAGCGCCAACGCCACCCTTTACGGATAAAATACGAAGAATTTCAAGGCTTACATCCTTAGCGCTAACCCAAGGACGAAGCTTACCTGTAAGGTTTACCTTGAACATTTTGGGCATAGTGATATAGTAAGCACCGCCACCCATAGCAACAGCAACATCAAGTCCGCCTGCACCAAATGCAAGCATGCCAATACCGCCGGCGGTAGGTGTATGGCTGTCAGAGCCAATAAGTGTCATTCCGGGCACACCGAATCTTTCAAGATGTACTTGGTGGCAAATGCCGTTACCGGGACGGGAAAATCTTAAACCGAATTTTTTTGCCACAGACTGAATATATCTATGGTCGTCGGCGTTTTCAAAGCCTGACTGTAATGTATTATGGTCAATATAAGCAACAGAAAGCTTTGTTCTGACTCTTGGAATACCAATAGCCTCGAACTCCAGGTAAGCCATAGTACCGGTAGCGTCCTGTGTTAATGTTTGGTCAATTCTTAATGCAATTTCCTTGCCGGCAACCATTTCGCCGAAAATCAAATGCTCCTTAATTATTTTTTGTGCAATAGTAAGTCCCATTGTCCTTTTCTCCTTTAGTACGCTAAAATAAAATAATATATAAATTATAGCAAAAACATTGTCGTATGTCAAGAAAATATATGTGCAAAGTAACAATTTTTATAATATTATAAAAATATCCTTGAATAAGTCATATTTCTTTGTTATAATTAATAAAAAGAGAACACATAAATGAAGCAACCAAAGAAAATTTTGGCTGTTTTTTCATATCTGAATACATAAACGGTAGGTACATAATGTTTAAAAATATATCACATCATATAAAGGAGAAGCTAAAGGAATCGCTAAAATCGGTTTTACCTGTTTTTATAATAGTTTTGCTTTTATGCTTCTTTGTCCCGGGAATTGAGGTTTCCGTTTTAACCTCGTTTATTTTTGGCACGGTTTTTGTTATAGTAGGCACAGGAATATTCAACCTAGGCGCAGATATGTCAATGACTCCAATGGGCGAATATGTAGGCGCACAAATGACAAAATCAAAGAAGATTTGGTTAATTACAATCTTATCCTTCTTTGTAGGCGTGCTTATTACAATGTCAGAGCCTGATTTACAAATTCTAGCAACTCACGCATCAATCAATCCAAGCATACTTTTAACAATCGCCGTATCAATCGGTGTAGGAGCATTCCTTGTGCTAGCAATGCTTCGTATAATCTTTGCAATAAAATTAAAGTATCTATTAATAGGCTTCTACATTGTAGCCTTTGTGTTAGCATTCTTTGTAGATAAGGGCTTTTGGTCAGTAGCCTTTGACTCTGGTGGAGTTACTACAGGACCTATGACCGTACCGTTTATAATTGCTCTTGGTGTGGGTGTATCCTCAATTCGTTCAGACTCACAGGAAAATAACGATAGCTTTGGTCTTGTAGCTCTTTGCTCAGTAGGACCAATTATGGCAGTTTTAGTTTTAGGTCTTATTCTAGGTGGAAATACAGGCGAATATGAGTATGTTGGCACAAGCATATTTGAATATTCACAACAGCTAGGTCTTAACTACATAACATCACTACCTCACTATATGCTAGAGGTACTAAAATCAGTTTTACCAATCGCTGCATTTTTCTTTGTTTATCAGTTATTTGCAGGCAGAATGAACAAAACAAGCCTGCTTAAAATTGTAATCGGTCTTGTATATACAATTGTCGGTCTTGTTTTATTCCTGACAGGCGCTAATGTTGGCTTTATGGCAGCAGGAAGCGCTTTAGGTGAAATATTTGGAAATAGCGAATATGTATGGCTCGTAATCCCAATCGGTATGATTGTAGGCTTCTTTATAGTAGCAGCCGAGCCGGCAGTACAGGTTTTACAAGCACAGGTTGAAAATGTAACATCAGGCGCAATTCCTAAAAAAGCCCTTGCATTCGCCCTTGAAATAGGTGTTGCGATATCAGTTGGTATCGCTATGCTAAGAGCAATAACAGGAATGTCAATTATGATTCCGCTTATAATAGGCTATTCCATAGCATTAATTTTAACCTTTTTTGTACCTGAAATCTTTACATCAATAGCATTTGACTCCGGCGGAGTTGCATCAGGCGCTATGACCTCAACATTTTTACTTGCCTTTTCCGTAGGCGTAAGCTATGGTGTAAGAGGGGGAACTGAGCATATAATGACAGATGCCTTCGGTACAGTTGCAATGGTAGCAATGACCCCGCTTATCGCTATTCAAATTCTTGGCATCGTTTATAAAATTCGTATTAAGAAGCTTGAAGCTAAAGCACCGGTGGCTGAGGAAGAAATTATTACAGCTGAGGAAATTATCGAAGCACCGCTTGACGGCACGCTGACAATTCCAATCCCTGTTGAAATTAAAGACGAAATTATTGACTTCTAGAAAGGAGAGAGGGAATATGCAGAAAATGTATCTTTTTATAACTATAACCCAAAGAGATGATAGTGACGAGTTTACAAATTTCTTTAATTCCAAGGATGTGTCTGTAATCTACAGTACCCCCTGTGAGGGAACGGTAAGACAAAAAACACTCTCTCTTTTCGGTCTTGAGGAAACCTTAAAAACAGTCCACTATTGTGTCGTAACAGCAAACAAGAAAAACGAGCTAATAAAAACATTAACCCGTGAAATGGCAATAGACCTTCCAAACCGAGGAATAGCAGTAGCAATTCCGTTAACAAGCATGGGAGGCAAGCGTGCGCTTGAAATGTACGCAAACGGACACGAAAACGATATAGAAGAGGAGCAAATTATGCAAGAAAAGCAAATGGAGCTTATAGTTGCTATATGCGAAAAGGGACATACAGAAACCGTAATGGACGCAGCAAGAAGCGCAGGCGCAAGGGGTGGAACAGTAGTTCGCGCAAAGGGCACAGGCTCAAAATATACAAGCAAGTTCTTTGGAATATCCATAGCTGAGGAAAAGGAAATGATTTATATCGTAGCCTCTGCCGAGCAAAAGAGGGATATTATGCAAGCAATAATGGATAACGCAGGTATAGATAGCGAAGCACACACAATCGTTTTCTCCCTACCCGTATCCGATACCGCAGGACTTCGCATCTTCGACCAAACCATATAACGCAAAAATCAGCAGAGAGCACTCTGCTGATTTTTGTTAAAGCCTCCATCAATGCGCGCTTGCGTGCAATTTACGGCAAAGCCAATTCATTTTCACAATCAACCCTTGTAGGGGACGGGTTTTCCGTCCCGATAAATTTTAAATGCTATATTTTTCAAAAATCTCCTCTGATGTGTGCAAAAATACCAAACGCAACCAATAGTTGCGCAATAGTTGGTAGACAGCAACCGCCTTTTGTGTTATACTAAGACTACCGCGGAACAAATAGCAGGAGGCGATTATATGTCAGAAGAAACAATCGGCACAAGAATAGCCAAACTACGAAATCAGTTTTCGTATTCGCAGGAATATGTGGCTGAAAAAATAGGAGTTAGTCGTCAAGCCGTATCCAAATGGGAGCAAAACCAATCCTCCCCCGATACAGAAAACTTAATAGCTATATCCAAGCTATTTAATGTGTCAGTAGAATATTTAGCAATAGGAAAAATAAAAGAACAAAAATTAGAGAAGCCACAAACAAATAGTACTAAAAAAACAGTAGGCTATATCTTACTTAGTACAGGACTTTTATCCTTGCTTTTAGGCGTTATAATTGATTTTGTATTAGTTATCGTATCAGCATATTTCATATTTAGCGGTTTAGTATGCTTACTTGCAAAAAAGCATTTTTTACTAATAATGTTTTTTGCACTTGCACTTGTTACCTTAATAGCATCAATTTTTACATCACACAGTCTTGTCCAATTTACCATAGGAGCAATTTTGTTTTACAGTAGCTTGGCTGTAATAATCATAACTGCTTCAATCGCATTAATCAAATTTATCAAAAAGAAAAAACAATCCCAAAAGAGCAAATAACAAAAAATCAGCAGAGAAATCTGCTGATTTTTAAGTTATAATTTTTTCTTATAACCCCCAACACAATACCAACCAACGTACACAACAAAATTTATAGCTTGCATAATCAACAAGCAACCGTTAATAGCATCAAATGTATCGTGCCCGTTATAATATGCTTCATTAGTAGTTACAACAATATTGAATTTTCCATCCTCATATTCATCAATAAAAATATTCTTATACAAATCGGGATTATAATAATATTCCTTCCCATCAATTTCGCCAAAGTACTTGACATAGGTGTAGTCCTTGTCTATATCAATCTCAGGTAAATCTCCATACCCTTCCTTAAACCATTCGTCATAATCCTTCTGTACATATTCTATAAAATCATCAGGATTGTCAAATCGTTCCTTTTTAATAAAGCTTGAAACATCAAAAACAACATTAATAATGTAGCTTGCAATAAGAAGAACTAAAAATATAGATACAAAAACAATTAAAACCTTTTTAAGCAGTCCGTTTTCCTCTTTATACTTTTTGTTTTCACTATCATTTAAGAAAATAATCTCTTTATTTACAAGCATTTTAAAATAATTAATCTGTAAGCTAAAAAGCAAATTATAAAACCAATAATAGAGAATAGCGCGCCATATAATAGCCAAGAATCAAAATTCAAGCCCCAATTACTATCAGGTGGCAAAATAGCAATAGGCAAGCAAAATGCCCATAATATGGCTACAAAAAATAGAATATGAACACACTTAAAGACTCTATCTGTATTAGCTTTTTTTAGTACCTCAATATGCTGTACCTCATCCTCATCTATTAAAAATCTTGAATTAGCAGTAAAGCATACTTGACAAATAATTCCTGCAATAAAAAATATACTGCCAAGACAAAATCCAAGCAAGCCTCTGTTAAAGCCCAGATTACATATGATTGCAGCAATAAGACCGGCTATCGTAATTCCAATAGAAATAAGCGAAAGATTATCATATTTCTTTTTACTGTTATGAAGTATTAGCTTAAATTGCTTATCACTTTTAGCCTTAAGCCTTTCACTGTTTTCTACATCCTGTGTCTTATTTCTTTCACCACGTAAAAGCTCGTCTGTGGTAACATCAAAAATTTCAGCAATCAAGGGAATTAGCGAAAGCTCAGG
>JAGAJV010000110.1 GCA_017625915.1 Clostridia bacterium | reverse complement strand
GTCGTGTTGCGCTTTATGAGGCGTCGACCGGGTGGGAGGTTCTGGAGAAGCTGGCGAAGTGACGGGGCGGTGGATGGCTCTCTTTGGTGGGCGTTATTCACTATTCATTATTCATTATTCATTATTCACTATTCACTATTCCCTGTCCTCTACACCCTTAAAAAATGAAATCCCTTTGGGATGAAGTCCAAGCGAGCTTGGATGAAGTCGTTACACGATGAAGTCGCTTCGCGATTTCTGACTGACGGCTGGCGGCTGGCGGCTGAAAATGAATTGGCTATCGCCATGAATTGAACTGCGTTCATGAATTGCCATGCATGAATTGTGCAAGCACATGAATTGCACCTTTTGTGCATTGCTGACAGCTGGCGGCTAGCAGCTGGCGGCTGGCGGCTAGTATAGTTTATTTTCAGTTTAGCTTTTGTTCACAAAAAAAGAAACAATATATTGACATTTATGATAATATATGGTAATATGATGTTGACCCGTGCAATAGCTTGCATTGGTTAAATATATTTTTTGGAGGACAATATGAAGACAATCGGTAACATTCTTTGGCTTTTGCTAACAGGACTTTGGACAGCTATTGGCTGGTTCTTTACAGGCATTATTTGGTGCATTACCATTATCGGTATCCCATTCGGTAAGCAATGCTTCAAGCTTGCCCGTGTAGCCGCTTGGCCTTTCGGTACAACAGTAAAAACCAACTTTGGCAAGCATCCTATCGCAAATGTAATTTGGATTATCTTTGGTGGTTTATTCCTATCAATAGGCTTCCTCTTCGCAGGACTTATCTGGTGCATCACTATTATCGGTATTCCTTTCGGCAAGCAGTGCTTTAAGCTTGCTTCCGTTGCGATTGCTCCTTTCGGCGCAGATATTTATTAATACATAAAAGGGGCTGACACATTAAGAAGAATTGTATTACAAGCAAATTTAAGCCAAATAATAACAAAAGACAGAAATTTCCTTTGAAATTTCTGTCTTTTCTTCTTAATAAGTAAGAACCACCAACATAAAAATGTAGGCGGTTCTTGAATTAGATTTAGGGGTCCTCAAAACGAAGTATGAGTTTTGGGGTTCACGTGTATGCCTTAATGTGTCAGCCTCTTCTATTTTATTGCATCTATTATAGCCTGATAATAAAGTCGGGTTGCTTCCTCGCTTAAGTCGCAGTGCTCTCTATCCGGGACTATATGGTAGGTAATGTCCATTCCGTTTTCCTTCATTGCATTTACAAATTTCTCGCTATGCTTTTCTATATTTACCGCACTATCCCTTGAGCAATGGAAAACGGTGTACTTAATTTTCGGCATTTTTCCTGCCAGGTGATATGGGGAATATTGTGCTAGCACATCATAAAAATCACCCTCACATTCGCCAAATGCGCTATAAAGTGTTCTTGGCAGATCCTCTCTTTCTGTGAAGTGATACGGTAAATCGCATACAGGGCAATTGGAAACAACTGCCACAGGCGTTCTTTTAGCATAATAAGCATAAACAAGAGAGCAAAGTCCACCCATACTTCCGCCTGTTGATACGATAGGTGTTTTTTCGTCTAAATTGTAACGCTCAAAAAGCACATCCATAATTTCGTCGGTTAATGCTATTTCCTGCTTATTCATCCAGCCCCAAGGGTTTGAATAAGGTACAAGGAAAAGAATATTATGCTCAGCTAGCATCTTGCCTGTTTTCGTATCCTCTTTATTGTACATAGCTTGACAGCCAAGACCAAAAAAGTCAATGGCAACACCCTTAATTTTGCCCTTTATTAGCTTATCGTTTGAATAAGCAAAGCTTCTTAAATTGTCATATGTTATTATTTTGCTCATTTTTACCTCCTTCATCCTACACCCTAACGAGAAAATAATGCAGTATCAAAGGTATAGCCACTTTTAGTTTTGCAAATTCCGTATTCGGTTTTCTTTATTAGCTCAAATAGCTTATCGCCGTCAATTCCAACGCAATTATCAATGGAATCAAGCAGCTTTTTTGCGCCATAGTGATAATTTGTGGTGGTGATATACAGTCCCCGTGAGCCACCGAGAGCATTCAATGCTCCGTAAAATTCACGGATTTCCTTTTCGTTTATTTGTGCTCTGTCTCGGCATTTTGTCTGCACCATTATTTTTTCATAGAAGCCAAGACCGTCAATTGTTTCAAGTACTATATCAATTCCGCCGTCGTCGCTTCCGCCTGTAATATCGCAAAAGATTACAAACTGTCCTGTCATAGAAAAGTATTTTTCAAGGACATTGGCGCAAAAGCTCTCAAAGTTTTTGCCCCCCATATGCCATAGGCGTTTATATAGCTTTTCCTTAAATTGCTCCTCCGGCAAAGGAACATTATCAGCATCGTCTACAGTTAAATATCTCTTTTCACAGTACCTTCCGCCTGCAAATTCAACTCTATTGCTTTCAAGCAAATTCATAAGCACATTACCTGCAAGAGAGCGTAAGTCGTTATCATCTCTTGTAGAGGTTGTTAAATTAGTACCAAAATGCTTATCAAGCTCTGTATAAAGCTCGCTTTTTGTATATGATTTTGAGTGCAGGAGCTTTAAAATCTGAGTTTCGCATTGGTCCTCCTTTACGATTACCAGCTCCTCCTTAGCAAGCACATAACCGTCATTATACCTTATAATATCCTTTTTGTTAAGTAAATCGTTAAAGGCTGTGCCTATATAGCTTCTGACAAGTCCACCCTTACTTCGTGGGTTTATATTTTCTATTTCCTTTGGAGTTAAGCCATAGCATAAGAGCGCCCCCTCAATTATTTCGTTTCTTGTGGACACCTCGTTGGTTTTCATAAACTCAAGGATTGCAGAAATGCATTTTTCTTTAATTTTATTAGTTATTCTCATTTTCTAATATACCCTTAATTACAGGCTCAACCACCTGAGCCATTCTATAAAAGCCTAAATCGTTTGGATGTATTGTGTCAATAAAGCATAGCTCCTTATCACAAAAGTCCTTAAAATAGTCCTCGCCATCTATAAAATATACATTTTTGTCGCCATTTTTTACTGCGTTTTCGTATGTGGCCTTTACTATTTCCTTGCGCGCATATTCGTCCTCGCCATAATTTGCATAAGGTCTTGTCAGCATTACAACAGGCACGCTTGGATGCTTTTCTCTTATCCTTTTAAAGAAGGGCTCGTGCGTAGCCTTTAAATGCTCAGCAGTCGGTGCATTATGGTCATAATCATAAACGAAAATTGAAAAATCAAGTGTGTTTATGTAATCAGCCATAGCAAGCTCCCCTTTAGCATTACCCGAAAAGCCAAAATTAATATAATCAACATCTAAGTGACGGGAAATTATAGCATTATATGCGTTTGAGGGATTACAGGAAATTCCACCCTCTGTAATTGACGAGCCATAATATAAAATCGGCTTAGAATATTTATATTCAGTTGGCGGTAAAAGCTGTGCGTTATCCTCAATTAAAACCTCAACGCTTTCAATAATTTCATTACGGGGAAGCAATATAAGAATATCGTCCATTTCGCCACTTCTGTTAAGAGTGCGTTCAAATTCAAGGCTTTCATAATTATATGGGGAAATAAGTCCTAAATATTTTGAATTTTGCTTGCTTCCCTCAAATACAAATGCGCTTTGACAGGAATAGATTGACATTCCAATATCAACGGATAATGTCTTGTATTTAATACGCACACCTATGCTTTTTGAGTTAGTTTTAAAGCCCACTCTGCCTCCCGGGCATCGTCTGCCTAAAAAGTCAAGGCTAGGTACATTTTCAATAACCTCATCGGGTAGTCTTGTCAGCCTTTTATCTCTTTCAAAATTAGGTATTCCAAATACCTTAATTGGCTTTTCAAATATTGAATATGCTTTCATTGTAATCACCTCTAACTATATTTTAACATAATATTATTGTTAGTGCAATAGAAAATACCACTGACGGCTGGCGGCTGGCGGCTGGCGGCTCGCCCCCTTATTTATAGCAAAGACAACCGCCAAAGCAAGCAAAGGTTTTGTGCTTGTAGCAAGCCTTGCACTCGGGACGGGAATAATTATGGACCAGCCTTGCGTCAATTTCCATAAAAAAGTGGTTTTTTAAGTCGTTTATATTTTTAAAATCTGTTATTTTTACTCTTAAATTATCGTAGCAGCCGAAGCAACGGGTTGCAGTTAAATCGGGATAAAGGTCAATAACGGGTGAGCAAACGCTACGCTCGCCCATAAAAATTGCTCTTTCATAGTCGTTTGCAAAGGGAAGTGCTTGTAAAAACGCTTTTTCCTCATCAGTATAAACGCACTCGGGAATAGCATTACAATCGTAGCAGGGGCTAACACCTATGCTCTTTAGCTCTTTATATAGATTAAACAGAGTAGGCTTCATTTTATAGAAATAATTGATACCCCCCTCGCTTTTTTCGTGAGGTATAACAACGCTGACTCTGATTTTATTAAAGCCATATTTTTTAGTAAGATACAAAAAATCTGAAAAATCCTGATTTTCCTTATATACATTTATGCCTAAGGTGACATTATTTTTCATACCGTTATTAATAAGCAAGCCTATGTTATTATCAACTCTGTCAAAGGCATCCTTGCCTATATCAAGGGAGGAATTTACATTAACTAAAATAATAAATTTAGGGTGGGTAAGATAGCTTAAATGCTTATCAATAAAAATACCGTTAGTAAATACGGTTGCGCGCATAAAGCGCATATCATTTCTTAAAATATCAAGACAGGTGTCGATATTTTTATGTAAAAGCGGCTCTCCGCCAATTATGCCTACATCTCTGTCGGGTGCTGAAAAATCCAGCAGGCTAAGAAAGGTATCTATGCTGATATCCTCTCGCTCACTGGCAGTATAATTGTCTGCAAAGCAGTATGAGCATCTTAAATTACATCTATTAAGTAAAGCTATATTTGCCATGATAAAAATCTCCGATTTTAGCAGTCAGCCACCAGCAGTCAGCCGTCAGTAATTTGTTTACGCCACTATTTTAGCATACTAGTGGTAAAATATCAATTGATTTCTCAGTAAAAATATGTTAAAATAAAAAAAGAGAGAGGTGACTGTTATGATTTATTCAATTGAAAATGATTATTTATCTGTGAAGGTGTCAAGCCTTGGCGCTGAGCTTATGTCTATTTTAAATAAGGCTAACGGTGGCGAATATTTATGGCAGGGTGACGCAAAATATTGGGCAGGTCGCGCGCCTATAATGTTCCCTATCTGCGGTAGATTATATGAGGGTAAATATACATATCTTGGCAAGGAATACACAATGCCTAATCACGGTATTGCAAGAGCCGGCGAGTTTTCCTTAAAAAGCGCAGCTCAAGACAAAATTACCCTTTCCCTTGTAGCAAGCGAGGAAACAAAAGCGCATTATCCATTTGATTTCGTGCTTGATGTTACATTTAAGCTAATAAATAACACTCTTGAAATTACATATAATGTTAAAAATAACGACACAGGTGAGCTTATTTTCGCAGTTGGCGGACATCCTGCGTTTAATGTGCCTATTAATAATGAGGGTTCATTTGAGGATTACTATGTGGAATTTGGCAATAGCTGTAATGCCATAAGAGTTGATTTTTCACCCACCTGCTTCTGCACAAAAAAAGATAAAATATTCACCAAGGGTGGCACAAAGCGCATTGATTTAAGCCACGACCTATTTGACGACGATGCTATTTTCCTTTACAATATTGATAAGACTATTACATTAAAGAGTGATAAGCATAAGGGTAGCATTAAGCTAAAATATGACAGAATGAAATATGTGGGACTGTGGCATATGCCAAAAACCGACGCACCGTATATTTGCATTGAGCCTTGGTCCTCTATCCCTGCAAACGAGGGTGTAGTTGATAACCTTTTAACAAAAGAGGAAATGATACATTTACCTAAGGGCTATAGCTATAGGAATACTTATTCAATTTGCATTGAATAAGTATTAGGGACAGGATATAGGGTACAGAATATAAGGGAATAACAAAAAAATATCCACCCGCTCAAGCGGGATTAAAACAAAGCCTCCCTTGTGTAAAGGGAGGTGGCGCCGTAGGCGACTGAGGGAGAGCGCGTTACAATGAAGTTAGCACAAAGCTAAAGTCACGCAGGCTCCTTCCGTCACGCTCCGCGTGCCACCTTCCTCCCGGAGGAAGGCTTTTTTTGCTCCCATTTAACACAAATCGACAGAGAAAGCAAGTTCTCTGCCGAAATTTTGTGCCTGCCAATTCTCCGCTAAGAATGCAGAGAGAAAATTGGAAGCTTTTTTATTTTCACCTTGCAAAGCAGGATTTCATCAGTGAGCTGATTTCATCGTGCAACGATTTATTCCCGAAGGGATTTCACTGCACGCAAGCGTGCTATCTTCCTGCTCGAAGTGAATTCAGAATTGCAAATATCAGCACACCTACATCGGCTAATACTGCGTACATCATTTTAACATTCAGGCTGGGTATTCCAAGCAGAACTAAAATTCCCAGCTTTACTAAAATAGAAATTATGATATTGGACATTACAACTGAATGTGTTCTCTTTGAAATTTTTATTGCTAGCGGAACATTTTCAATATTGTCGTCCATTATAATTACATCACTGCTTTCAACTGCGCTGTCTGAGCCAATTGAACCCATAGCGATACCAATATCGGCACGGGCAAGTGTTGGTACATCATTTATACCGTCACCACAGTAGGCAATCCTCATACCGGGGTTGTTTTGCATAATATCCTCAAGAGCGTGTACCTTATCCTCCGGCTTCAGGTTAGAGTATGCAGTTTCTGCAAGCAGATTTTTGGCAACTGCGTCTACCTTGGATTTTTTGTCACCACTTAGGATAATTTTCTTTTTAACGCCTAGTCTGCGAAGCGATTCAAATGCTTTTTTACTATTATGCTTCAGCTCGTCACCTATGCCGATTGAGCCTACATATTTTCCGTCAAGGGATACATATACAGATGCAATAATTCCGGATGGGGGGTCAACAAATGTTCTTCCACCTGCCTTAATGTGTCCGTAAACCGAGTCACATTCAACGCCACTGCCTGCAATTTCCACATAGTTTTTGCCCTCTATAATTTGCAGGTTGAATTTTCTTGCCTCGTTTACAACTGCGCTTGCTATTGGATGATTCGATTTCATTTCTGCTATGGCTACAAGCTCCAAAAGTCTGATTTTATCTATATCACCGCAGGCGTCAATTCTTGTAACTAAAAGCTCGCTTCGTGTAAGGGTGCCCGTTTTATCAAAGGCAGTAATTTCAATTCCACGAAGTGTATCCAAAACGCTTGAGCTTTTTATTAAAATTCCTCGCTTGGATGCGTAGCCAATACCGCAAAAGTATGCAAGCGGAACTGAAATTACAAATGCGCAGGGGCAAGCTATTGCAAGCATTGAAAGCGCCTTATATATCCAAAAATCAAAGCCGAAGCCACCTAAAATCGGGTGAATTAAGTCAATAAGAGGCGGTACAAATGCAACTAATGCAGAAATTATAATTACCGCAGGGGTATAAACTCTTGCGAATTTCTTAATAAATTTCTCGCTTTTTGTTTTCTTTTCAAGGGATTTTTCCGCAAGGTCGATAATTCTTTGGGCTGCGCTTCTTGCAAGCGGTCTTTTTACCTTAACTGTTATTACAGTATTCAGGTTAAGACAGCCTGCTAAAACCTCGCTGCCTGCCTTTACGCTCTTTGGTGCGCTTTCGCCTGTAATTACCGAGGTGTCTATGGTTCCCTGTCCCTCAATTACATCACCGTCAAGGGCAATTCGCTCCCCGGGGAATATTTCAATAATATCGCCCACCTTAACATCAGCAGCAGGAATTACATTCCCACCCTTTATTCTCACTCTGTCAGAGCGAATGCTGGCAAGTGATACAAGGGATTTTTTAGAGGAGACCCTTGCAGCATCCTCAAACATCTCACCTATCATATATAGGATAATAACGATTGACGCTTCAAAATACTCGCCTATTAGCATAGCGCCTAAGGACGCTATTGTCATAAGCATTTTTTCCTCTACTGCCTTTTCCTTGATTAAATCCTTAAATGCGCCAAATATAACCTCGTATGCGACAGCTATATATGCGCCGATATATAAGCCTAAGGAAAGATAGCCATTAATATCGGTAGTTAAGTACCCACTAGCGATAAGCAAAATGGATACTGCTATTCTTAATAATGCTAGCTTATTTTCACTAAAAAACCTTTTCATTATCAAATTTACTCCGCAATATGCTCCATTCCGCAATCAATAATGGTCTTTACATGATCGTCAGTTAGTGAATATACTATATTTTTGCCTTGTCTTTTTGATTTTACAAGATTGCTTGATTTTAAAATTCTAAGCTGGTGTGAAACTGCTGATTGTGTAATTGATAGAAATTCGGAAATTTCGCCAACGCACATTTCGCTTTGTGTAAGAGCGCATAAAATTTTAACTCTTGAGCTATCAGCAAATATTTTGTAAAGCTGTGCAAGCTCGTCAAAAAGCTCGCTATTTTTTGTAATAATGGTTTGAATTCTTGAAATTGTGTTGCTATCCATTGTTTCTCTCCTTCAGTAATTACATCTGAACAACTGTTCATATATACATTATAGCAACCGTATCTTATGATGTCAACACTTTTTTAATAATTTTATTGATTTTTTTCTGTTTTATGTTAAAATATAAACGAAAGTTCAGCTAAGAAAGGTAGTTATATATAAATGAAAGCATTAATTGCTTTAAGCGGTGGGGTTGACAGTGCTTGCGCCGCTATGATTATGAAAAACGAGGGCTATGATTGCTACGGTGTTACTATGAAGCTTCATAGCTCCTTAGATAAAACGGAAAACGGGTGCTTAACCACTAAGGATATTGAGGATGCAAGGGGCGTTTGCAATAATCTTAACATTCCTTACACTGTTGTTGATTTCTCCGAGGATTTTGACAAATATGTAATTGAGAATTTTATCAGCGCATACGAAAATGGCTTAACGCCCAATCCCTGCATTGAATGTAATTTTCGTCTGAAGTTTGACAAGCTTTACGAGTATGGCAAAAGCATTGGCTGTGATTATATCGTTACAGGTCATTATGCAAGAATAGAATTTGACGAAAAATATGGCAGACGAGTTTTAAAAAGAGGTCTTGATTACAAAAAGGACCAAAGCTATGTTTTATGGAGATTGTCAAAGGAAAAATTAGAAAATACTGTTTTTCCACTTGGCAATATTTTATCAAAGGACGAGGCAAGGGCGCTTGCAGGTAAGGCGGGGCTTGATGTAAGTCAAAAGAAGGACAGCCAGGATATTTGCTTTATTCCCGACGGGGATTATGCGTCCTTTATTGAAGGCTACAGAAAAAAATCCTATCCTACAGGTGATTTTGTAGATTTACAGGGCAATATTCTCGGCAAGCATAAGGGCATTATTCGATATACAATAGGTCAGCGTAAGGGCTTGGGACTTGCGCTCCCTGCCTCTATGTATGTTGTAGCAAAGGATTTAGAGAAAAATCAAGTTGTGCTTGGCTTTAACGAGGATTTGCTATCTAAAGAGCTTTATGCAACCGAGGTAAATCTTTCGGCTATTGACGCAATTGACACGCCTATTAGAGTTAAAGCCAAAATTCGCTACAATCAAGAGGCCAAGGACGCATATGCAAGTATGGAAAACGGGCTTTTGCACATTGTATTCGACGAGCCACAAAGAGCAATTTGCCGTGGACAAAGCGTAGTTATTTACGACGGCGACACTGTCCTCGGCGGTGGGATAATCATTTAGCTTGCTAAATGATTAATGAGGCGTGCCTCAATTCATGAACGCAGTTCAATTCATGCGTAAGTAATTCATGGCGAAGCCAATTCATGCCCATTGCCTCCCTTGACGGTTAAGGGAGGTGTCACGCTTGCGTGACGGAGGGCTTGCGCAAT
>JAGAJV010000109.1 GCA_017625915.1 Clostridia bacterium | reverse complement strand
CAGCGAAGCTGACTGAGGGATTGTTTTGTATAGATTATCGCTTTTCCCGCTTGAGCGGGGGTACGTAACAAATGCACGGCTGACAGGCCAATAAAAGACGCACTTGTGCGTAGCCTGTAATATTAGGGCTATGCCCGAAACTGAAATACCACCCGCATATCATATGCGGGTGGATATTTATTTATTCTCCAACAATCTCCTGAATTTGCTTTACATCTACATCACGCAAATTTATATTTTGCTTTACTGAGAGGGCTGCCGCAACGCCTGCTGCCTCGCCAAGAGCTATGCAAACTGACATAATTCTAAAATTAGAATGTGCAAGATGTGAGCCACTTATATTTCTGCCGGAAAGCAGTAAGCCATCAATATTTTTAGGCAACAAACAGCCATAAGGAATAGTATAGTCACCCTGTTGCTTCCAATTTTTTTGAATACCGGTTTTATCAAGGCTTGCGCCTGTTAAATTGTGAACATCAAAGTTAAAATGGGCGCGTCGTACAACCCAGTTTTCATAAAATTTAGCCTCTAAAATATCATCCTTGCTTAAAGCTTCAAGCCCCTCAAAATGTCTTGTTTCACGAATACCAATAAGTGAGCCGCTGCTCATTAACCAACAATTTTCATATCCCGGAATATACTCTCTTAAAAATTTAACAATAGGAATAATTTGGGAGCGACAGGTCATAACTCCCTTAGTAAGACCTTCCCCGTCAGTACCGTCAATCTCGATAGCATTAGTCATATTACAAACGACGGTATTAGGTGTTGGATTGGCGTATAAAAGCACATGCCCTGCGGGAAATGGCAAATGCTCCTTGGCAAGCGCTTGAATTTCACCCTTTTCTGTATCAATGCAGGTTTCAAATGATGGTGGGAACAATGCTCGGCTATAATCAACTCCGCCCACCTTAAACATAATAGAGCAGGGCTGCATTCTGTTGTCAGACTCTCTACCTATAAAATAAGGAACGCCTGCCGATGCGGCAACATCGCCGTCACCTGTTGAGTCAACTACTCTTTTAGCCTTTATAAAGCCACGACCGCTTTTGTTTTCAACTATAACACCAACTATAGCGTTATTTTCAACCACCGATTTACATACCCTTGTATAATAAAGAATTTTGATGCCTTCCTTTAGCATCATTTCCTCAAGCACAATTTTTTGCACCTCGTGATATATGGCATCTGTACCGCACCAATTATCGTTACACCAGCCTACATCCTGAGCTTTATTATAAGTCAGCTCGAAAATTTCTTGCATGATCTTACTTGAGGACCGTCCACCCCAGTGTGACATCATACCGGCAGTTGCAATTCCGCCAATACAGTCCTGTGCTTCAACCACCATTACGGAAACACCCTCACGGGCAGCACGGATAGAAGCGCCAATTCCCGCAGGTCCGGCTCCACAAACTAGAACATCAACCTCAGCTATAATTGGCACTTGATTATTTTCATTGATATATTCAGACATAAGCGTTCTCCTTGACAAGTTTTTTTCTTTATTGTATAATAGAAAAACAAAGAAAGCATTAATATTTTACCTATTTTTCTTTGTAAAATGACAAAGGAGCGCTGAAAATGAAAAATACCGCCTTAGCTGATATTATAAATTACATAGAATTTTTGCGTAGCTGTGGACATCATATATCGTTAAGCAACTTTGAAAACCGCTTTGAGCCTTATACAGAGGAGCTTTTACCCTATGAAATACACCTTCATTCCGTATGCAGCTATTTAAAGCAAAATAATGCAACCTTGGGAAAATGCGTGTTAAATAAGCGCAAATTAAATAAAACGGAAATAAGTAAGCCCCTATATTCCTGCTGTTACGCAGGGGTTGAGGAATATGTAATTCCAATTATTTTTGAGAAAAAAACCCTTATGTGTGTAAATATTTCGGGGTTTAGAGCTACACTGCCAAAATCAAAATACAGAATGGAGCAAATAGCAAGCCTTTGTGATAATCATTTTGCGGAAGCATATAGCGAGCTTTCAGACTCCCCGCCAACGCTTGAATATGTAATGAGCTTTGTTAAGCCCCTTGAGTATATGGTGATTGAGCTATATAAAAATTGCCTTGAAAAGAATAATAAGGAAACCGCAACACAAACAAAAAGCATTTACTTGAAAGCAATGGAATATATTCACGAAAATTATATGCACAAAATTTCCTGTGACACAGTAGCAAGGGAAATGAATTACTCCCCCTCATACCTAAGATATATCTTTAAAAAGGAATGTAATTCCTCGGTAAATAAGCAAATAAACGAGGTAAGATTGCAAAGAGCAAAATATTTGCTTTTAAATACCACATTAAATATAACCGAAATCGCCCTCTGCTGTGGCTTTTGCGACTCCAATTATTTCTCAACAGTGTTCAAATCAAGATACGGGGTCCCACCAAAATCATATAAAAGAGGCTGACACCTTAAAAAGAAAAAGCAGAAATTCCAAGGAATTTCTGCTTTTTATGTTTGTTTGCTTAAATTGCTTGTAAGCAAAGGCTTCTTAATGTGTCAGCCCCTTTTTTTGTTAAAGTGATGTCACCTAATTTAAAATCACACGCGAAGGTGCACGCCATACGGTAATTTTAGAAGAAAGAAAATCATTTTTTGTAATTCCCTCTAGGTCAGTAAGAGAGTTTATTTCCTTGTCGCCAATACCAACAATTACATCACAGGGCAAAATACCCTTTGCTGTTGCATCTGCAAATTGGTCAATATCTAGGACAAGCACACCGTTGTGCCCTGCCGTTGCAAATACTGTCATTTCACCGTCAGTTTCAATATTTTTAATCTTCATATCAAATAGGGTAATAATACTAGACCTACTCTTTTTTTGGCTTTGATTGATTTTTGGTAAAGCAGGAGCTTTTGCAAGCCTTTTAAGCGGCTCATATCTTACGCCAAACTCACAAGGAAAATCTTCAAAGCCACTAATTTTTGGAGAAATCACCCTATAATCACCGTGCTTTACATCTTCAAAAATACATTTAGCTTTTATTGAGCATTTATCCATACCTGTGATTTTTTCAAGCTCGGTTGCTTTTTTTACACCTTTTGTATTCTTTGAATGTAAAATGTTGAAATCAATGCTTTTTCCAAAGCCGTGCTCCATTAAAATCGGCTGATATTCCGTGAAAATAATGTTATTTTCAACCACGTCCCCGCTATTTTCATACCAAACATGCATATGGATGGAGTTGTTTACCGTTATATTATTATGAACATATCTGCCAAAGCCCTCGCGTAGCTTTATGCCACCGTTTAAGCATAAATTGTTGTAAATTTCATAATTTGACGAGCCGTCATCAAGATCAATATCCCATCCCCTGTCGCAACGGAATCTACTGTTTCTTATAATCGTTTTGCCAATGCAGTCAAGATAAGCATACTTGTAAATTTCATTCTGCTCAAGATCGCTAAGATGCCAGTATCTGTCCCTGCCCCAAGAGTTAAAGCTACCGTGATCGCCCGTTTCCTTAACCGTGTCAAAAATATCACAGCCGTCAATTAAATGGCCACCAAAGGTACCCTCGGAAATATTTATTCCTGCACGGGATGCATCGTAAATGCTTGTATTAATAACACTAATGCCGTAGGACATCGAAATTTCAACGCCTGTCGCCTGCTTTTCAACCATACCAACGCGCTCAATTAAGCAATCCTCAACAGTACAGCATTTTGGATATTCGTTGCTTTTAGGACCTCTTTTTTTATCTATTTCAAAAAAGCTTTGGCTCTTTGTAGCCTCAAATAACGGACTTCTTACCGAGGTTGGCTTACCTACAAAGCAAGCGCCGCTAGCACCCAGGTCCTTAAAATGGCATTTTGAAATCGTGATATTACTGTTTTTGCCATCAACGAAAACACCGTTTGTGCCAATATCAAAAAGTGAGCAATTTGAAATAGAGCAGTCACTTGAATTTGAAAAATAAATAGCGCCACCTCTGTAAATGGTCCAGTCACTTCTTAAAAGTGGCTCCTTTGTGAGCATAAAGGTTCTTTTCGCCCGTCTTATTTTAATATTTTCAATAGTTACATTTTTGCAATTTTTAAATACGAAAAAGCTTGAATTTACGCAGATTTCAGCACTCTCTAAGCTATGCCCCTGCTTTAAAATTACATAAGCACGCTTATTTTCCTTATCAAAATACCACTCACCTGGCAGAGTCATTTCCTCACGCACATTTTCGATGTACTTAAAATCGGAGTGCATACCCATTTGTCTGTTATTTTGCCATCCGCCAATATAGGCAAGGCTTCCGCTTTCGTTCTTGCCCGTCACCTCGTAGGAATAACCGCCCCAATTGTGTAGGTGCATTGCGTGAATATAAGCGCCCTTTGGATTTTTCCACTCATCAGCCTTTGCCTTTGACAAAACATCTCTTGAAAATCCGCCAAAAATTTTTATATTGGGATTATATTTAGGAAAGCGCGCCATTTGATATTTTTCACCGTTAATATAAAGTGCATCAGCATCATATTCTGTCAGCGCAGAAAATACGCCGTTACCCTTATCTACCCAGCCATCAATTTTAACACAGCCCTGTATTACAGTATTTTTTTCTCCGCGAAATGTGATATTTTCAGCCTTAACCAAAATCGCATCCGTCAGATTGTAAATACCGTTTTTTAAAGAGATAACCGTTTTTTCACCCTCTTTATGACAGGTAAAGCCCACGCCACTCTTGCTCTTAATTAAAGACGAAAGCTTTGCATAAGATAGCTTTTTTAGATACTCCCCGCGACTTTTTGCCTCTTTTTTGTCATTAAACACCTCAAAATAGCAAAGGTCAGCCGGCAATTTTTTATAAAGAAGCTCCGAGCATACACCAAAGCCGTATTTTCCCTCGTCCTCGGTTAAATAGGTATAAAACATAATCCACCTCAAAAGCGTTTTTCTTAATTATACAAAGAAAATTAAATAATGTCAATTATGCAAAGCAAATATTATTTGATTTTCAATAGATTTCGTGATATAATCAAAAAAGAGTATAACAAGCTATAAGGAGCAGGTATGAATAGATCGCTTTTAAGAGATAAAATATTAGGTTGCTTTAACGGTAAAAACGTAGGCGGAACACTTGGCGCGCCCCTTGAAGGAAAAAATGGCTTTTTCGATATCAAATATTTTATTCAACCCAACATTGAAAATAATCCAATGCCAAACGACGACCTTGATTTACAAATTTCTTCCTTGAATGCAGTAAGAAGATTTGGCAGAAATGTAAGCTCGGAAATTTTGGCAGAATACTATAATATTTTTGTTAACCCCAGCTGGGCAGAATACGGATTCGGCAAATCAAATTTAAGACGCGGTATACCTACACCAATATCCGGATATCACGCTAATAGCTATAAGGACAGCTGTGGCTCCTTTATCCGTAGCGAGATTTGGGCGTGCCTTTGCCCCGGCCATCCTGAGCTCGCAGCTCGCTACGCATACTTTGATTCCTCAATCGACCATGCAGACGAGGGAACATACGGCGAGGTGTTTTGGGCAGCTATGCAAAGCTCTGCTTTTGTAGAAAGCGACATTAAGAAGCTTATTGATATCGGTCTTAGCTATATTTCTAAAACAAGTGAGCTTTATAAGGGAATCACACTAGTCATAAGCTGCTATGAGAATGGAAAAACCTACGAGGAAGCAAGAGATACTATTTTTAGAGAAGTCGCAGGTGCTTTTTCCTATCAACATACAAAGCTGAAGGATATCAAGCTTACAGAGTACAGTCCGTCCAATGCCGGTTTTGATACTCCGCAAAATATTGCAATAGCCATCTTGGGCTTATTATATGGCGAGGGAGATTTTGGCAAGAGTATGCTTCTTGCTGTAAATTGTGGTGAGGATGCGGATTGCACAGCAGGAAGCTTAGCAGCGACACTGGGCATTATTCTTGGAAATTCTCAGCTCCCCGAAAAATGGATAAAGCCCATTAACGATGTAATTGTTACAGCAACTCTAAACACCTTGGACTTTACTATGACAATGAACACGCCTTTCTTCTTGCCTAAATCAACACAAGAGTTAGCAGATGAAATTATTCGTTGTATTCCAAAAATGCTAACTGTTGACACATACGATATAACCGATAACGGCTTAGAAGTATTTCCCAAGGATGACTTTTATTGTAATGACACCGAAGAAGTCTATTATAAAGGCGCATTTGGAAACAGAGGAAAAGAAAGCTTCACTGCCACCGAGCTTATAAGCTTGCCTCATTATTCAATTTTTAAAGAGTTTTCTCTTTTTAAAGTACAAGCAATTTACGAAAATGATTTCTTTTTTGAAAACGGAAAGGAAGCCTCTGTCAAATTGAAAATTTACGACAACGGAGAAGCGAAAATTCAACATTGGCTTACCATTCGTGCCTATACATTAAGTGGCGCAGAAATAAAAGAAAAGGTTACTACCGCCCCCTTAAGCAATTGCAACGGCGAAGTAACCGAAAAAACCTTCCATATCCTACCAACCAATGTTGAAGGCGACAAATTCGACGTTATTTTTGATATATCTATGGAAGGCCACGCAAGCATGAACCTACTTAAAGTTAGCTTTTTTGCAAAATAAAAGGATTAATTGAATTTTATACGATTATTTAATACATATATAATTAAGAATAGATTGGAGAATAAATATGTTAAGCCTTGATAAATTTCATTTCAGCGCAAGAAACTCCTTGATTTCTGCTGCAAGAGTTGATGAAAAAATAATTTTAAATTCACTTCATAACGGGGGAACAGTACCGCTTATGGAGCTTGGATTTTCCAATTCAGCAGCCGAAGAATTTTTGCCTTGGGAGCTTCAGATAACCGAAAACGATAAAACACACAAAATGTGTCTGTTCGGCAAGGACGGGATTTGCTTTTTTGGAAAGGGAAGCTCACCCTGCTTCAGCTATATTTATATGCAGGGAGTGTATAAAGCAAATTATATTTATGAGGGAAAGAATGTTTTAAAGCTTTGTGATTGCTTTACCAATACATTCCATACCTTTAAAATTCATAAAGGCACCGTATCTCTTGATACAAAGGATAGTGAAAGAAGAATATACAAGGATTACATAAAAATAACAATTTTACCTGATGAAAACGGAGAATACGAGTTTACCCTTCGTCTTAGCACAAGCGAGCAATCTGTTTACACTGATTTAACATACGATGAATATTCAGAAAACAGAAAAAATGAATATCTTGCTTGGGAAGAAAAAATGAAATGCAGGAACGAATATGATAAGGCTTGCGCATATATTTTGTGGAGTAATATTATATCCGGTGAGGGAAATTACGACAGAGACGCCATTGTAATGAGTAAATCGGGTATGTGTAAGCTTTGGTCTTGGGATAATACCTTTAACGCCCTCGATTTGGCTGACAAGGATTTTGAGCTTTCGTATAATCAGTTTATTTATCCTTACAGATTTATGGACAATCACGGAAGAACCCCCGACACCGTGACTACCACAAATATGGAAAAATCATTTGTAAAGCCCCCAATTCAAGGTTGGATTTATAAGCAGCTTGTAAAACGCAACAAAAAATACGAGGATATTGAGGTTTTAGATGAGCTTTATTACTTTATGAAAAAGAACACGGACTGGTGGCTCAACTACCGTGGAAATACACCTTGCTATTATCACGGAAATGACTCAGGCAACGATAACGCAACCTGCTTTGATAATACGGAGATTATTCAGTCTCCCGATTTAATTGCATATTTGTCGGTACAATGCGATGTTTTGTCACAAATGGCAGAGAAGCTTAATTTGTGTAATGATGTTAGAATATACAAAATGCTGTCAAACGAGCTTTTAGAAAAGTGCGTAACACATTTTTGGGACGGAGAAATTTTCATACGTAACGGTATGACCGAGGAAATATACAGAACTCAAAGCTTGTTGCCTCTTAGAATGATTGTTTTAGAGGATAGACTTCCTACTGAAATTAAAGAATACATACTTAATAAACTCAAAAATGATTTCTTATGCCCATACGGACTTGCAAGCGAGTCTATTCACAGTCCGTTCTATACACAAAATGGCTATTGGAGAGGACCTGCTTGGGGACCTGACCAAATTATATTTGCTTTAGCCCTCAGAAATATAGGAGAGACCGAAATAAGCGAAAAAATCGCAACAGGCTACAAAAAAGCAATAGAAAAATCGGGCTTTTCCGAAAACCACGACCCAATAACGGGCGATTCATTAAAATGCAAAGCATACTGCTGGACCGCCAATGCCTATAGATTATTATAACGAACAAAAAGCCCTATCGGTTAATTTGATATGCACCCCAAAAGTTAGACACTTTTGGGGTGCATATGTCTTTTTTGTTTATTGATTTTTTAGATATTTTAAGCCATCAGTGGGGGAGTGTCCTGTGATTTTTTTGAACACCTTTGAAAAATACGAGTAGTCACTGTAACCACAAGCAGTTGAAATTTCCGACATATTCATATTGCTGTTTTGAATAAGCTCACACGCATATTGTATTCTTAGATTGTTCAGATAGCTTATAAAGCCGATTTGCATATTCTTTTTGAAAAGGGATGAAAGATATTTTTCGGTATATGAAAACACATTTGCAAGTCTGCCGAGGGAAATATCACTTTCCCTGTAATGATAATCTACATAGTCTACTATATTTTGAAAAATATTATTTGAATTTTTTTGTTCGTCAGTCTCGGCTTCACAGTCTCTGCTGCCAAAAAATGAAAGAGCATAATAAAGAACTGCTTCGGTCAGCAAATTTGAGTTAGAGGGTGTTATGCGTCTTATGGCATTTTCAAACATTGTACAAAGAAAGCCGTAGTCAGAATAATAGGGACTTTCCGGAGTTATATTGCATTTTGATAGCCGAGATGTAGCTCCATTTCCCATAAAGCTTATATAGATGTATTCAAACTCATCGTCTGCATCCAAATAGTAGGGAAAGGCAGGAAAGGCAAAGAAAACGTCCCCTCTTTTTAACGAGTATTTGTTATTTCCAATTAAAAAAGCCGCAGAGCCCTTGGTAACTATGTGAAAGACATATATAGGATGCAAAAACGGTTGCCTTAAGGTAAGACACTCGGTTTCATATACAAAGCGCACAGCCTGTATGGTTGAATCTTCATTTTTCGCCGACATGAAACGGCAGATACTTTTACTCATAGCTACCTCCTTCCTTTACTCAATTATATATTTTTTCAACGGACTTTGTCAATAATAAAAAATTATATTATGGATTTTTTGCAAATCAAACACGAAAATTTGCATTTACATATTGACATTTTTTTGTTAAACTAATCGTATGGAGTATTGTTCTATAGGGGTGTTTTGCTTGGATAGAGTGAAAAAAGGTTCTGAAATTAAAAGGTTTACAGAGGGTAATTTGACATCACACCTTGTTAAGCTTGCTATTCCCGTGTTGCTTTCTCATTTGATGATGGTTTTACTTAATACCGTAGATATGATAGTGGTAGGACAAAGGCTTGGAGAGGTCGGCACATCCTCGGTGTCAATAGGCGGCTCTGTTGCAATGCTTTTAAATGCATTTATTGGCGGCTTTTCCTCAGCTATGCAGGTTATCATAGCAATGATGATAGGCGCAGGCAGGCATAAGCATATTTCAAAATTCATAAGTACTGTTTGTGGCTTTGTTATAGTAGTTGCCATTGCATCTATATTTATAATGCTGCCCTTCACTGACTTAATGCTGAATTTACTTAATACACCAATAGAAGCGTATAACGGGGCACGTGAATATGCACTGATTTGTATCCTTGGCATAATCCCCATCTATTTTTATCATATCATAAGCGCCATATTCAGAGGCTTGGGAGATTCAAAGCATCCGTTTATATTTATTTTCATTGCTTGCAGTCTTAACATAGTGCTTGATTTGGTCTTTGTTCTTGGGCTGGATATGGGCGTTGGCGGAGCGGCTATTGCAACGGTTATTGCTCAGCTTGTAAGCGTTGTATTATCCGTTGTCGTTCTTGCAAGGAAAAGGGAAGCCTTTGGGCTAACCATCAAAATTAAAGATTTTTGCAGGTGGGACAAGCAAGAGCTATTTAAATTTATCAAATTGGCAATTCCTATGGCAATCAACAATTCCGCTATACAAATTGCGGGTATGGTTATAAATTCAATGACAAACTATTTTGGCGTAACCGTATCTGCCTTTGCAGGCATAAGGGCAAATATAGCCACTACTGTTGATTTGATTCTTGGGTCAGTGGCAGCTGCAGGGGCAATGATAATAGGGCAAAATATTGCAGCCGGAAAGCTAAAACGGGTGAATGGCACACTAATACGTGTAGGCGTTATTTCCCTGTCTGCTTCAGCCTTGCTTATAATACTGTTTCTTATATTCCCTGTTCCGATTTTTGGTATATTTACAAAGGAAGAAGCAGTTCTTGAGTTAGTATATCCATATTTGCCAATTTTGATTTTTTCATTAGTCAACGCAGGAATAAGACCTATAACAAGAGCTTTGATTGACGGCAGCGGAAACAAACGAATTAACTTGATAGTGGCGTTGCTTGATGCCATTGTTGCAAGAATCGGATTAGCAATTGTTTTTGGCATTTTGCTGAAATGGGGATATATGGGGTATTGGTTTGGAACGACCTTAGCAGAGCTTGTACCCATATCAATCGGTGCAGTATTCTATTTTGTGTCGGTGCGAAAAAAATTAACAAAGGAGAATATATAAAGGATTTATAGTATGGAAAACAAAATAATAAAGCTAGGTGTTGTGGGCTTAAAGCGAGGAGCCTATGTGGCTTGGACAGTAATAGGGGACGATAATGTAATTATTCGTGCTATTGCCGATAGTGACCCCGCCACGCTTAAGGCTTGCAAAGAGGACTACGAAAAAAACGGAGTAAAGGATTTGCTTTGCTTTGATAGCATAGAGGAGCTTTTAAAAAGTGACATAGACGCAGTTTATATCGCAACCGACAAGCCATTGCATACAAGGCATACCCTAATGGCGCTTGAGGCAGGGAAGCATGTATTAAGCGAAATTCCTGTAATAGAAACTATAGAAGAATCAAAAATTCTTCGTGATGCAGTAAAAGCACATCCTGAGCTTAAATATATGGCTGGTGAAAATTGCTTCTATTGGGCATTTATTGAGGCGTGGAAAAGGATGTATGAGGACGGAAAATTCGGCGATATTCTTTACGCAGAATCCGAGTATTTGCACGCGACCCATCCCGATGAGATTAAGCCGTTTGAGCCGGAAAGCCATTGGAGACGGTATAACAATGCAATAACATATTTAACCCATAATTTAGGACCTCTGCTTTACATAATGGACGATTACCCCGTTAGTGTATCCTGTATGGTTCCTACTTCCGCCAAATATAATCAGTATACCCAAGGGGATGAAAACGGTATAGCCATATTCAAAACTGCAAAAGGAGCAGTTATTCGTATTTTTATCGGTTTTGGAATGTATGTCGGCTACGACCATAACTTTGCATTATATGGCACTAAGGGTACAATAATGACCGATAAAACAAAGCCGCTGGAGGAGGCAACCTCATTTGCAAAAATGTATGAGGTTCCTAATACCTTTGAGAAGTATTTTGAAATACCCGTTAAGCTGTCAAACACAGGTGATGTTTACGGTCACGGCGGCGTGGATGCAAAAATGATACGCGATTTTATAAAATGTATAATTGACAACACTGACCCACCCATTGATGTGGATATGGGCATTAGAATTTCTCTGCCGGGCATAATAGCTGCCGAATCGGCAAAGCGTGGCGGAGAGCTAATGAAAATCCCTCAAATTGATGATTTGTTAAAATGCAATTATAATGAACACGTTAGACATCTTTAAATAACTAAATAAAACCGTGCAGAGAAGTGTGATGTTCTTAGCGGAGAATTTGAAAACTCTGCTAAGTGCGAGCATCACATTTGACCAGACAAATGCAGTATGGGCTAAGCCCAAACCTTATACAAGCAGAAAAGAGCAAGATTGAAGAGGGAAAAATCCTTCTATTCTTGCTCTTGTTTTTTCTTCTGTCGATATGTTAACTTCGTTGACTCTATATGCTTTCGCTATGCTGCGAAGCCCCAAAGCTCATTCTTCGCTTCGGGGAACCCCAGCCGCTCAAGCT
>JAGAJV010000108.1 GCA_017625915.1 Clostridia bacterium | reverse complement strand
TGAATCTGTAGCATCAAAAATCCTTACAGCTCTTGGCTTGAATATTCAAGTATTAAAAAACGAGCTTGCAACATTTTTGGATAGTGCTATAAGCTCACAGAAATCCGATAAAAGGGAAATTCCGTCCTGTCCTATTTTGTCTCAATATGGCAAAAACTTAAATTTACTTGCTTCTGAAAACAAGCTTGACCCTTTATTTTGCCGTGATGACGAGGTTTTAAGGGTTATACAGGTTTTATCCAGGCGCACAAAAAACAATCCTTGTTTAATAGGTGAGCCCGGTGTTGGAAAAACATCTATTGTCGAAGGGCTTGCAAAAAGAATTGTTGATGGGAATGTTCCCTCTTCTCTGCTAAATAAAATTGTTGTTTCACTTGATTTATCCTCAATGGTGGCAGGCGCAAAATACCGTGGTGAATTCGAGGAAAGAATGAAGGGTGTATTAAATGAATTAAAAAATAGCGAAAACCTAATTTTGTTCATTGACGAAATACACACAATTATTGGCGCCGGCAGTGCTGAAGGAGCTTTAGATGCGGCAAATATTATTAAGCCGTCCTTGGCTAGGGGGCATATTCAAGTAATAGGTGCAACTACAACTAAGGAATACAGGCGACATATTGAAAAGGACAGCGCTTTAGAAAGGCGATTTCAGCCTATTACTGTAAATGAGCCCGGCAAGGATGATACCATTCAAATTCTTAAGGGGCTTAAGGATAGATACGAAAAGCATCACAATGTAAAGATTACTGATGAGGCTATTGCGGGTGCGGTTGACTTATCCGTTAGATATATTAACGACAGATTTTTGCCTGATAAGGCTATTGATTTAATTGACGAGGCTTGCTCTTATGTCAGAATAAGCAATCAAGAAGCTTCGCCCAAGCTAAAATCGCTTGAAAGCAAGGCAAAGGAGCTATTTGCAAAAAAGGAGCAGGCTATTTTAAATGAGGATTTTGAGCTTGCCTCCACTATTCGTGACGAGGAAATTCTATGTAAGCTGGAATACAACAAGGAAAATGCTAAGTTGAAAAAAGCTTCTGAAAATATGCCTACTGTAAAATATGAGGATATAGCGAGTGTTGTTACAAAATGGACATCTATTCCTGTAAATCAATTAAATGAGGACGAGGAAAGCAGGCTAAAGAGCTTGGAAAAGCTTTTAGAAAAAAGAGTTATCGGTCAGAATGAGGCTATTAAAAGTGTCGCAAGCTCAATAAAGCGTGGTAGGATTGGATTAAAAAATCCTAAAAGGCCTATTGGTTCATTTTTGTTTTTAGGTCCGACGGGTGTAGGAAAAACGGAGCTTTGCCGAGCTATTTCCGAAATTGTTTTTGGCTCTGAAAACAACATTATCAGGCTTGATATGTCGGAATATATGGAAAAGCATTCTGTATCAAGGCTAATAGGGTCGCCACCCGGTTATATTGGATATGAGGAGGGGGGACAGCTAAGCGAGGCAGTTAAGAATAAGCCATACTCCTTAGTGCTTTTTGATGAAATTGAAAAGGCTCACAGTGATGTATATAACATTCTTTTGCAGATTATGGATGATGGGGCATTGACGGATTCACAGGGGCAAAAAATTGATTTTAAAAATACTATTTTAATTATGACATCAAACATTGGTGCAAAAAGCATTACTGAGCCTAAAAAACTAGGCTTTAGTGATAATTTAGACGACGAAAACGAAAAAATGAGGGTTCAAATTAATGATGCTTTAAAGCGTGAATTTAACCCTGAATTTTTAAACAGGCTTGATGAAATAATTATTTTTAATAAGCTTGGCTTAGAGGATATAAAAAGCATTACTAAAATTATGCTCGACGAGGTTACTGTATTAGCCAATAATATTGGAATCAAGCTTGAATTTGACAGTAGCGCTTATGAATATATTGCAAAATTAGGCTATGATAAGCTATATGGCGCAAGACCTCTTCGCAGAATTATTACAGACAAAATTGAAAATGAGCTTTCTGATAGAATTTTAGATGGGGAAATAAAAGCAGGAGACAGTATTTTTATAGCTTCTAACAATGATAAAATTGAATTAATAAAAAAATAAAGGCTCAAAACGAGCCTTTATTTTAGTTTATTCCGGATATTTGGTCAACGGTTTGCCCCTCTGTCCAAGTAATCTCGTAGGAAATTTCACCTACTGACAAAAATTCCTGTGCCCTTCCAGCTCTGTGAAGCTGTGCAAGCTGCCATGGGGATATTAAGCCGAAAACCTTATTCCCATCTGCTTCATCCCAGTTATAGAAATCTGTTACTGTATATTTAAGTGTTGCAGAATAGGTTTTTGTTCCGTTTTCCTCGGTAACTGTTACATTACCCATATTGATACGAGAGAAATATGAGCCAAGTGAATATTTCCAGTCGCCTGTTAAATTGTGATTTACCTGCTCCATCGATTGATTTACATTTACTGTAGCATTTTCAATAGCAAGCTCCTCGGCTGCTCTTAAGGCTCTATTTATATCCTTATTTCTTACATTCAATGCATCGCTATCTTTAAAGAATGAATTTAAATCAATAGTATATTGCTTACCTGTGTTGTTAAGATAATGGCTAAGGAAGTTTTTTGCATTTTCATATCCTGCAACCGAGCCTCCAACAACAATAGCATTTGCTGCTGCTTGATACTTGAATAAATCCCAGCTTGATGCGGATGTGCCAGCTTTATATTTAGCTTTAGAATTATTCATTTGCTTAATTCTGTCATCTGCATCCTTAGTTTCCTTGATTAAGGAAAAGGTATAGCCATCAATTGTTGTCTCTGTTTTACCAGTAGCTTCCAAATAGCAAATTGAAAATATATCCTCTGCCTGTTTCTCGCCTTGAATATATTTTACTGCTTCTCCATCAAATACATATGCTCCAAGGTACAGCTGTTCATAATAGCTAGCATCCTTAAAGCCATTTAATCTTAAATCTACCGTTGCATAGTTACCATTTGTTATATTTGCCTTGATAACTGATGCTCCGTATTGACTTAAGTCAACAGGCTCGCCTGTTTTGCTATCAAGTGGCATTTTGTCGCCTAAAAGTGATTTGGCTGCTGCAACCATTCCTATTTCAAAATTACCATTTAGCTTAGTAATTTCTGATAATGCTTCACTATTTATTGTGTATCCTGTGCAAAGACTACCGCCATCGTTTGAAATAGAATAGCCCTTTAGCGTTAAAAGTGGCTTTATTTCCTTTTCTGTTACATCACAGCCAGGACACTCAAACTTAATTTTTCCCTTTTGGGCATAATCAGTATATTCAACCGATAATACCTCCTTGCTTTCGTGATTGCAAGCATCACTTGCGTTTATTGACAATGTAAGAATAAACAATGTGGTCAAAAGTGCAAAAAGAATTACTAATACTTTGTTTTTCATATTAATCTCCATATGTTTATTTTGCGTAACCTCTGCTAGTTTATCATACAAAATTTATTTTGTCAACATTTTCCAAAAAATAAAGCTAGTCGTTTGACTAGCTTTAAAATTATTTAGATAGATGCACATCGAGCTGTGGAAATGGAATTTCAACGCCGAATTGGTCAAATGAACGCTTAACCTGCTCCATAAGTGCAAAGTTAACATCCCAATAATCCTCGCTCTTTACCCAGACTCTTAATCTTATACCGATTGAGCTATCGTTGTGTGCAGTAATCATAACCTTAGCGGCCGGGTCGGTTAATACTCTTTCGTCAGCCTGAGCACAAGCATAAAGCACCTTTTTAGCAACATCTATATCTGCTGTATAGGAAATTGTAAAGTCAAAGTCAATTCTTCTTGTTTCGTGAGTAGAATAGTTTGTTATGACTGCGTTTGACACCGTTCCGTTTGGAATTACAACCTTTTTATTATCCGGAGTTGTAAGTGTTGTGTAGAAAATGCCGATATCAGTTACTGTTCCGCCTACGCCTGAGGTTTCAACATAATCGCCAACCTCGAATGGCTTGAAGGCTACTACCATAACACCGCCTGCTATGTTTGAAAGTCCTCCCTGTAGTGCAAGACCGATTGCAAGACCTGCTGATGCTAATGCTGCTGAGAATGCAGACAACTCAAGACCTAAAATCATAATTGTTATAATCGATACAATTATGTATAGGCAAATTGTTATTACATGTCCCAGGAAGGTGCGAATAGTTTTGTTTAGTCGCATCATTCCCTTTGATTTTTGAATTCTTTTGGAAATTACCTTTGCAATTTTGCTGCCAATGACAAGGAATAGAATTGCTACTAAAATTCTAACAATAAACTCAACCATTCCTTCGTTTGTAAAAAAGCTTTTAATACTTTCCCACATTGTTTTTTACTCCTTTGCTTTTTCTTTTATTCTTCAGAGGAAGCATCCTCTCTTTTTACTTCTGCTACAACCTTTTGACCGCAATTGGAGCAATAGGGCGCGTCCACATCAATTATTGATGTACAGTGCTCGCAGATTTTTTTGTTTTGCGCATCTGCAATGCTCTTTTTTAAGTCTAAAATTTCGCTTGAAGTATTTTCTGCTTGTAAAACTAGGGCTTCGATTTTTTCGCTATTATCTATTCCTTTTTTAATTTGAACAAAATAAGCTCTTCCTAGCTTTTCAAGGTATTCGTCAAGCTCTACCTCTTTTTTTCTAAGCTCAATTTTCAGCTTAGTTATATCGTAAAGCTCCTTTGCCTTAGCTTTTGCGTTATCAGCCACGGCAACGACCTTTTTTGAAATTTTTTCAAACCCTTCAGCCATAAGACACCTCCTTAACATTTACATTAATATAATACTATATTTTCGTTTTTTTGTCAATGATTTTGAATAAATTACATTGAATTACACATACTTGGATTACAAGTTATTTTTTGAGGTGGCTATGAAAAAAGAGGACTATAAGGATTATGTTGAAAAAAGGGCAAAAAAATCGCCCTTGCTTAAAAATGTGACATTTGCATTTGTGATAGGCGGTCTTGTGTGTATGCTAGGGCAATTATTTATGGATTTATATTTATATTTGCAAATTGATAAGCAAACAGCATCTACACTTGCATCAATTTCTATTATTTTTATTGCAATTTTGCTCACAGGGTTAGGTGTTTTTGATAATATTGCTAAATTTGCCGGTGCCGGTGTTTCTGTACCTATCAGTGGCTTTGCAAACTCTATTTCTTCCCAGGCTATTGATTCTAAAAGTGAAGGATACATTTTAGGTGTAGGTGCAAAAATCTTTACAATAGCAGGCCCTGTGATTTTATATGGAATTTTAAGCGGTACAATTTACGGTGTAATTTACTATATAGCTGGCTTATGGGGGTAATATGCAAAAGGAAATTATTAAGCTTAAGCGAGCACCCAGTATAATTTCGTCCTACTCTGTGGTTGGAAAAAAGGAAAATGACGGTCCTTTGGGTGATTATTTTGACGAATACAGTGATGACAATAAGTTTGGTATGGACACATGGGAAAAGGCAGAGGGGGAAATGCAGAAAAGAGCCGTTATGGGTGCTATGAAAAAAGCAAATTTAAGCGACACAGGGGTGGATGTTTTGCTATCAGGCGATTTGCTTAATCAATGCGTTGGCTCAAACTACGGCTTACTAGATTTCAACATTCCTTATGTTGGCTTATACGGAGCTTGCTCCACCTGTGCCGAGGGACTTGCTCTTGCCTCCTGCTTATATTCCGGGGGAGATTTTGATGTCTGTGGAACTGTTACATCCTCTCACTTTTGCTCCAGTGAAAGGCAATTTCGCTTCCCATTAGAATATGGAGGTCAGCGTACGCCTACTGCACAGTGGACTGTTACCGGCTCAGGTGCTTATATACTTGGTGAGGGTGGAAAAGTAAAAATTACCGAGGTAATGCTTGGCAAAACTGTAGATATGGGCATTACTGATATTAACAATATGGGGGCTGCTATGGCGCCCGCATGCATTGATACTATTAAAAGATATTTTAAAGCAAGTGAGCTTTCTCCAAGCGATTTTGATTTAATTGCAACCGGGGATTTAGGCTATGAGGGCAGTGAAATATTAATAGACTTGCTTTTTAAGGACGGAATTGACATAAGAAAAAATCACAACGATTGTGGGCTTATGATTTTTGATAGAAAAACCCAAGATGTTCACGCAGGCGGGTCTGGATGTGGCTGTTCTAGCGTAGTTCTTTCCTGTGATATACTGAAAAAGCTAGAAGGTGGCGTTTACAAAAATGTTTTGTTTATTGGCACTGGTGCTTTGATGAGCCCTATGACATTATTTCAAGGAATGTCAATTCCCGGTGTTGCTCACTTAATTAGGCTTGAGAGGTGAATATATGTACTATCTATGGGTATTTTTAATTGGTGGCTTGCTTTGCGCTATTGCTCAAATATTGATTGATAAAACTAAGCTAACGCCTGCTAGGATTTTAGTTATGTATGTTTGTGTCGGTGTATTATTGACAGCTATTGGTATTTATAAGCCACTGGTAGATTTTGCAAAATGCGGTGCTACAATTCCATTAACCGGCTTTGGTTATGCTATTGCGCAGGGAGTTGAAAAGGCAGTTGACGAGCAAGGACTATTTGGAGCATTGACAGGCGGATTAACTGCTACATCGGGTGGAATTACAGCCGCTCTTGTTCTAGGTGTTATTGCTTCACTTATATTCAGTAGCAAGCCGAAGAATTAGGGGACAGGGGACAGGATGTAGGATGTAGGGTGTAGGATAATCGAGTAGGTAGAAACCAATCCACCTCTCACACCACCGTACGTGCCGTTCGGCATACGGCGGTTCAATTCAAAATTAAAGACGTGCTACCTTTAGGTAGTAATCGGAAAGACTGACTAAGCCTCGCTTGGTCAGTTTTTCTTTGGAAATAGCTCATGCAAGGACGGACTTTGTAGCTACGAATTGG
>JAGAJV010000107.1 GCA_017625915.1 Clostridia bacterium | reverse complement strand
CACACATCTGTTGTTCCATGTAAATGACCCTGAGGAATTTTGGGACCCAGCACATGCTACCGAGGAGCTGAGAAAACGAGGCTGGTTTTACGGCGACGGTGACTATGCCTCAAACGAAGAGGTTTATCGCCAAATCTATGCAATTTTAGAAAAACACCCCAACCTGTGTGCGACATTTGCCCATTTCTTCTTTTATTCCAAAGCTCCTGAAAAGCTAGAGGAATTGTTCAAAAAGTGCCCTAATGTGTGCGTAGATGTAACTCCCGGTGGTGAAATGTATGTAGAATTCGGTAAAAGACCCGAATACTACAATGAATTTTTTAAAAAATACAGCGAAAGAGTGCTACTGGGAACAGATAGCACATTCCCGTATAGCGCAGAGGATATGGAATGGTTATGTGACAGGGTGTATCGCTATTTTGCAACAAATGATACAGTAAAAAGCTTTGCAAATATAGACCTTGTTGGCTCAAATCTACCAAAGGAAGCAAAAGAGAATATTATATACAAGAATTTTGAAAGACGAGTAGGAAATAAGCCAAAAGAAATAAACAAGGAAGCGCTAAAACGCTATATTGAAAAATATAAGCACCTTATAAGAGAAAAGGAATATCTTGACGAGATAGAAAGACTATCTAAGGAGCTACTATAATATAATACTTGACATAATGGGGAATGTATGCTATAATTGATATAATTATTTATTGGAGGTAACTACATAATCATGGACCCGGACCCTAATACTGCAAACTTTTTCATTGACAATATTGGCTTATTTATAGCAATGATAATATGCTTAATTTGCTCAGGCTTCTTTTCAGCGACTGAAACTGCCTTTACTTCATTCAACAAAATTAGAATGAAGAATAGCGCACAGGACGGTAACAAAAAAGCAAATCTTGTTATTAAGCTTGAGGAAAAATACGAAAAGCTATTAACAGGCATTTTAATCGGAAATAACATAGTCAATATTGCACTATCATCTATTGCTACACTTTATTTTATTGAACTATTTACCGGTTTAGTAAATAATCCCGACTCAATAGGCTCAACCGTATCAACGGCAGTTACAACTGTTGCAGTACTTATTTTTGGTGAAATTTCTCCAAAGGTAATAGCAAGACAAAATCCTGATAAGGTTGCTATGAGCTTTGCTCCAATCATTAACGCAATAATGATTATTATAACACCGCTCACATTTATTTTTGGTGCTTGGAGTAACTTAATGGTTAAATTGTTCCATTCTAAAGAGCAAAACACTATGACAGAGGAAGAGCTTATAACCATTGTAGACGAAGCCGAAGAGGGAGGAGCGCTCGAAAGTGAAGAGGGCGATCTAATTCGTTCAGCAATTGAATTTAGTGATGTAAGCGCAGGCGATATATTAACACCCCGTGTCGATATTTGTGCAATCTCAAAGGACGCAAGCGTTGAGGAAATTGCAAAAACCTTTATAGAAAATTCCTTCTCTCGTTTGCCGGTGTACGGCGAGGATATGGATGATATTATAGGTATCCTACACGAAAAGGATTTCTTTATAGCATATCATAATAACAACAAAACAGTAACAAAGCATATTAAAAAGCCTGTACATGTGTCTGAGCATATTAAAATCACAGACCTATTACAGACACTTAAATCGAAAAAATGCCATATGGCAATCGTAGTTGACGAGTTTGGTGGAACTATGGGTATTGTCACAATGGAGGATATTATTGAGGAGCTAATCGGCGATGTTTTCGACGAGCACGACGAGGTAACAAACGATTATAAGGAGCTACCTGACGGAAGCTTTGATGTAAAATGCTCAGCAGACCTTGACGATTTCCTTGATAGATTTGAAATTTCAGTTGACGACGACGAGGATTTACCTCAAACAGTTAATGGCTTTATTATGAAGGAGCTTGAAACCTTCCCACAGGTGGGCGATAGCTTTGAATATCAAAATCTTAAAATCGAAATTAAGAAAATCGGCTCTAAGAGAGTAGAAGAAATTCATGTTTCAGTTATTAAAAACGAAGAGGAAAAAGACGAAGAATAATTCCACGGCTCCCTTGTCGGCTCCCTTGTGTAAAGGGAGCTGTCAGTTTACTGACTGAGGGATTGTAATTCACAGGAGCACTTATGAACGTATTTGATTTTGACGGAACAATATATAACGGCGATAGCTCGTCACATTTCTATTTTTATTGCTTAAAGCATTACCCAAAAACAAGAAAGCTATTATTCCGTACAATATGGTATGGCTTAGGCTTTGGCTTAAGAATAGTAAAAAAGAAAACATTTAAACAAAAGCTGTTTAGCTTTGTTTCAAAAATAGATAATCTTAACGAGGTGGTAGAGCACTTTTGGCAAGAGCACGAAAAAAACATTAAAAAATTCTATTTAGAAATGAAACAGCCAACCGATATTATCATTTCAGCATCCCCTGAGTTCCTTTTAAAGCCGATTTGCGACAAATTAGGTGTAACAATGATGGCAACTAGAGTCGACGAAAAAACAGGCTTATTTGACGGTGAAAACTGTCATGGACAGGAAAAGGTAAGACGCTTGCACGAAATTTACCCCGAAGCCGAAATCGACGAGTTTTATTCCGACCTCTATTGCGACACCCCCTTAGCTCGCTTAGCTAAAAAAGCCTATATCGTAAAGGGCGAAAAGCTTACCCCTTGGAAAAAGTATTAAAATGCACTTTGTGCATTTCATGCAAGAAATTTGCAATTCATGGCAAAGCCAATTCATGTGCGTAGCACAATTCATGCCGCAAGGTAATTCATTAGCCTTCCTTGTGTAAAGGAAGGTGTCTGCAAAGCAGACGGAAGGATTGTTCGTACACACAAATTATATTTACATTTTTAAAAAACCTTCAAAGCATTTTTGCCTTGAAGGTTTTTCTAGTATGACGGGCATATCAATACTCTGCGGTGAAAGTCCGTTGGGAGGTAATTACCGACCAACCCGAAAGCGACTCCCCCTTAGCTCGCTTAGCTAAAAAAGCCTATATCGTAAAGGGCGAAAAGCTTACCCCTTG
>JAGAJV010000106.1 GCA_017625915.1 Clostridia bacterium | reverse complement strand
TTTTAGATATTCTAATGCCTTTTGATATTTTTCTGCTCTTCTTATTGCATACTCGTCAACTGTATCAAGCCTTGACATATCGCTATTGTGCATAAGATCGGCAATTTTTACCGCTTTGGCATTTGGATTTTTGCTTAAATTAATTACATAGTCCATATATGGGACGCTTTCTTCGTGAGTTAAAAGCTTTAAGGCTTCAATTACTTCCTTTGGAAAGCCCATATTTTCAAGGTCGGTAATTGTGTAGTCGGTATCCTCTACTACATCGTGCAAAAGGGCGCATATTGTTGTAATCTCATCCTTCATTTGCTCTGCTAAATGAAATGGGTGGAAAATATACGGCATACCTGTTTTATCCACTTGATTTTTGTGTGCTTCAAAGCAAAGCTTTAGTGCTTTTTTGGTTAGTGGTGTGTAAATCATATAAACTCCTTTGCGATATTAGATGGATAAAAAGAACGTTGCCCACAGTGTATATACGCCATAGGATAGTGTGTCGGGGTCTTCCTCTGAGGTAACTACCTCATAGCCCATTTCTTGTTTATTCCAAGATGCAATACGCTCGTCTGTAATTCCGTATATTTCTTTAAGATTGTTACTATTTTCTGTATTTCTTATAATTTCAAATGCAACCATATGCCCTAATTCGTGGAATAGGACTTCGATAAGCCGTTCAAAATCGTCAAGAATTTCTTGTCTTATGGATATGCGATAATCCCAATGGGCTAAACCATCTACTATCATTCCGTTGAAGGTAAGACCCGGTATAAATTCAAGCTTGGTTTGAGGAATTTTTAAAACCTGGCAAGCTATAAAAGCAAGGCTTTCACATCGTTTAATTCTTTCTTCAGTAGTTGCCATATTCCAAGGGCACAAACCTAATTTTGTCAGATAAAATTCGGCAAGCAGTGCACATTTCATTTCAATAGTGTTGTATTCATTGCCGTCAAATGATTGATAAGACCAAATTCTATCAACAATTGGTAGATTATTTACATCATAAATTGCACCGTTATCATTTTGTAAAGCAGCTTGCTTCCATAAACCGAGTGCTTGTGGTAAAAATAAATCACCACAGTAATTGAAATATGTACGAGCTAGCTCGCACATTGACCAAGCATCGCCTTGGTATGCGCCACGGCTAAAAAGTGCAATTTCGGCAGGTAATTGATGCTGTAAGCCGTTTTTATCTTGCATTACTCTTGCAAGATTCCAATTATCTCTGCCTTTTCCTTCGTGAAGCACATACTTTAAGAAGGGGATATTTGATTTTTTAAATATGTTTTTCATTTTTATTCTCCAAAGCATTACAAAAATGCTTTTTTAGTTATACGAATATAAGTTTCAACATGGTACAAGAATCTACAAGGTGTATTTTATTCTGTTTCCCATAAAGGAATATCCTTTAATTTGCTCCAAACAAATTTGCCCATATTCTTCCCGCCAAGCTTGTTCAAATGTATGCAATCCAGCTGATATTCTCCCGATTTTACACGGGCGTATCCAAAGCCTGCCTCGCAAAATACATTAATCACAGGAACACCGTTTAATTTTGCCACACGCTCTATTATTTCAGCAAATTCAAATTGGGTTATTTTTCTGTTTTCGATTACCGTATCGGGAATCTTGTCATTCCCACCAATCATAATAATAACAACGATCTGTGCCTTGGTATTTTCTTGTAAGTATCTTATGCATTGGTTAAAGCAACCGCAGAAGGATTGATCATCCGTGTCATAGATATTTCCTACCAAGGCTCCCTCGTTAGGCAAAACCTCAAGTGTAATAAGGTCCGCATTTTCCTTTCCGTCATCCATATTCATCACGGCGCGCTTGGTGTTACCCTTGCCATAACCGTCAGGTGTCAGGCACCCTCCAGGGATGCCAAGATTTACAACTGTCATACCCGAAAGCTCTTCCACAACCGGAACATATTCTCCTTGCTCAACACTTGTCATTGAGGTACCATAAGCATACCATAGTTTTCCATTCCAATGATGCTTCATTTTGTTCTCCTTTTTCCTCGATATGTTATACTAAACTGCTGTAAACCGAGCTTTTGAGCCTTGTTCAAAAGCCACATCATTGTCCCAAGGTAAAATTGGGACATTTATTAATT
>JAGAJV010000105.1 GCA_017625915.1 Clostridia bacterium | reverse complement strand
AGCTGTTACAAAATTACATATAAGGATAAAACAATAAATTGCTATAAGTATTCAAAGGGCAGATTTGATTATGTGTCCTTTTACTTAAACGACAAGCAAATAGCCGAGCTTCAAATATACACAACCATAGTTGACCAAAAATATAATTACAAAATATATTTGCTTGACGAATATAAGGAATTAACAGAAATACTTTCTATGTTTGTTTTATACTATGCAAACTATAATTATACCGAGCGCTTTCATATGTCAAAGGGCACAGAGGTAAGCTATACACTTTATCAGCTTACAAGATATAAGAAAAAGTATAATCCCAACTGGGTAAGCACGCATTTTTCACAAGCAAGCTTTTTTGTTGATAGAACATGAATTGAGCCTCCTATAACCTAAAAGAAAACAAACAAGCCCGAAATCAATCGGGCTTGTTTTAAATATTTTTCTTTTTCTTTTTCAGATTATACTCAGAGCGAGGATTGATAAACTCACGGTAATCAAGATCGCCACGCTCGAGGGCGCTTACAATTGTTTCAGCAGTTGCGAGGTTAGTAGCAAGAAGCACATTATGCACATCGCAAAGTCTTAAAAGTGTTTGCTCAGTTGAGGAGCTTTCACCGTAAATTGAGGTTGCTTGCGGTGTGTTTGAACGAAAATAGAACAAAATATCAACTTCGTCATAAGCTATTCTTGACGCAATTTGTTGCGCGCCACCGTGAGCGCCACTTAGTAGCTTTTCAATTTTAAGTCCTGTTGCCTCTGAAATATAAGTACCTGTTGTGCTGGTTGCGCAAATGGAGTGCTTGCTTAGAATACCACAGTATGCTATGCAAAACTGTGTAATAAGCTCCTTTTTAGAATCATCAGCAATAATTGCTATTTCCAATGGTAACACCTCCTAAAACTAACTAAAGTTCGATTACATTTTTATCTAAGTTAATAATATCACATTTTACCAAGAATGTCAATAAAAATGGTAATATTTTTTGATATTTTTGCACAAATTATTGACACATATACGCACTTTTTTGAAAAAATACTGTTGACTTGTCAATAAATCTTGTTTGTGTGTTATTAACAAATAACTTTTTGGAAATTTAAAAAATGTTGTAAATTATAATAATATATTGAAAAATATTAATTAATTATTGACAAAATAATATATATTTGTTATAATATAAAACAATAAATAAACTGTTTTCCGACAGGAATAATATAGCCTTATCTTGTCGAAAGATAAGGTATTTTTTTGGAAAACTAACGCTTAAATAAATAGGAGGTATTTATGAAAAACTACACAACAATGCAGTTTGATAAGCAGTTCATAGAATCTCTTGTTAGTGCTTTTGGCGTTGACGAAAATAATATTGCTATTTTACCCGGATTTTGTGATGTGCATGTGCATTTCAGAGAGCCGGGTTTTTCGTATAAGGAAACAATTAAGACAGGCTCACTTGCTGCTGCCCACGGTGGATATACAGCGGTTTGCACAATGCCTAACTTAAATCCTGTACCCGATAGCGTTGAAAGCATTAATAAACAGCTGAATATAATTAAAAATGATGCCGTAATCGCAGTTTACCCTTACGCATCAATTACAAAGGGACAAAAGGGCGAGGAGCTTTCCGACCTTGAGGGTATGCGTGACCTTTGCATAGCATATTCTGACGACGGTCGAGGCGTGCAGACAGAGGAAATGATGCGTAAAGCTATGCTAAAAGCCAAGGAGCTTGGCAAAATGATAGTTGCCCACTGTGAGGTTGACAGCTTGCTTTTTGGCGGATATATTCACGACGGACGTTATTGCGCGCTTAACGATATGAAGGGAATTTGCTCACGCAGTGAATGGGAGCAGGTTGCAAGAGATATAAGGCTTGTTAAGGAAACAGGCTGTGCATACCACGTATGCCATATATCCACAAAGGAAACTGTTGCATTAATACGAAGGGCGAAAAGCGAGGGTGTAAATATCACCTGTGAAACAGCGCCTCACTATCTGGTATTAAACGATATGGATTTAGAGGACGACGGTAGATTTAAAATGAATCCGCCTATAAGAGACGAAAGCGACCGTCTGGCGCTTATTGAGGGCATTAAGGACGGTACAATAGATATGATAGCAACTGACCACGCGCCGCATAGCCTGGAGGAAAAAAGCCAAGGGCTTAAGGATAGCAAAATGGGAGTTGTTGGACTAGAAAGCGCATTTAGCGTAATGTACACTCACTTTGTAAAAACAGGTATAATCACAATGGAAAGGCTTATCGAGCTTATGTCTGTAAATCCACGCAAGAGATTTAATATAGCTGATAACGGCTACACTGTGTTTGACCTTGGAAATAAATATACTGTAAACCCTGCCGATTTTCTATCAATGGGCAAGAAAACACCGTTTGAGGGCTGTGAGGCTTACGGAAAATGCTTGCTTACCGTTTGCGACGGAAAACAGGCTTATAAAGCAGTTTAAATTTTTACTTAATATATAGGAGAAAACGGAAATGGCAAAGAGAAAAGATATTAAAAGAGTTATGATTATTGGCTCAGGTCCTATCGTAATCGGTCAGGCGGCAGAGTTTGACTATGCAGGCACACAGGCTTGCCTAGCGCTTCGTGAGGAGGGCTACGAGGTTATTCTTGTAAACTCTAACCCTGCTACAATTATGACTGATACAGTTATTGCAGATAAGGTTTATATGGAGCCTCTAACACTTGAATATGTAGCAAAGATAATCAGACACGAGCGCCCGGATGCAATCGTACCGGGTATTGGCGGACAAACAGGTCTTAATATGGCTATGCTTCTTGAAAAGAAGGGTGTTTTAAAGGAAAGCGAAGTTGAATTGCTTGGAACATCAAGCGCTTCAATTGAAAGAGCAGAGGATAGAGAGCTATTTAAGGAGCTTTGTGAATCTATCGGCGAGCCTGTAATTCCATCTGAAATCGCAAATAGTATGGACGATGCAATGAAGGCTATAGACAAAATCGGCTTCCCTGTTGTACTCCGTCCTGCATTTACTCTCGGTGGCACAGGCGGTGGCTTTGCCTACAATATGGAGGAATACAAGGAGCTGGCACAAGGTGCGCTCGATGCTTCCCCTGTACATCAGGTGCTTGTTGAAAAGAGCGTAAAGGGCTTTAAGGAAATTGAATTTGAGGTTATGCGTGATGGCGCAGACAACGCAATTACAATTTGCGGTATGGAAAATATCGACCCTGTCGGTGTTCATACAGGTGACTCAATAGTTGTAGCTCCTATTATGACTCTTAACGACCACGACCTAAAGATGCTTAACGATAGCGCTATCAGACTAATTCGCGCACTTAAGATTGAGGGTGGCTGTAATGTACAGTTTGCACTAAATCCGGAAACAAGCGAGTATTACCTAATTGAGGTAAACCCAAGAGTTTCCCGTTCAAGCGCGCTTGCATCTAAGGCAAGTGGATACCCAATTGCAAGAGTTACAGCTAAAATTGCAGTTGGTATGACTCTTGACGAAATTGAGGTTGCAGGAACAAAGGCATCCTTTGAGCCAAGCCTTGACTATGTGGTTGCAAAGTTCCCTCGCTTCCCATTTGATAAGTTTACAACAGTACCAAATAAGCTAGGTACACAAATGAAGGCAACAGGCGAATGTATGGGTATCGGCTCAAATCTTGAGGAGTGCTTACTAAAATCAGTTCGCTCACTTGAAATCGGTGTTTGCCACTTCTATATGCCAAAATTTGACGAATATACAGACGAGCAAATGCTTGAATATATTTCCGAATTTCACGACGATAACATTTTCGCAATTTGTCAGCTGCTCCGTCACGGTGTAACGGTAGAAAAGCTTCACGAGGTAACTAAGATTACATCCTATTTCCTTGAAGCCTTTAAGAATATTACCGATATGGAAAAGACGCTTGCAGAGAATGTAAGAAATGTTGAAATTCTTGCAAAGGCTAAGAAAATGGGCTTTAGCGATAAGTATATTGCTAAGCTATGGAATGATACAGAATTAAATGTGTATAATTTCCGTCACGAAAAAGAAATCAAGCCTGTTTTCAAAATGGTTGATACAGCCCATGTTGGCGCATATATTCCATATTTCTATTCATCACACCACGGCGAAAATGAGTCAATCCACACCGACAGAAAGAAGATAATCGTTCTTGGCGCAGGTCCTATCCGTATCGGTCAGGGTGTTGAGTTTGACTATTCAACAGTACACGCAGTAAAGACCATTAAGGAAAGCGGCTACGAGGCTATTATCATTAACAACAACCCGGAAACAGTTTCAACTGACTATACAACAGCAGACAAGCTTTATTTCGAGCCACTTACAGTTGAGGATGTTATGGAGGTTATCGAGTTTGAAAAGCCTGACGGAGTTATCGCATCTCTCGGCGGACAAACTGCAATTAACCTGGCAGCACCGCTTGCAGCTCGCGGAGTTAAGCTAATCGGTACAGATTGCGACGCTATTGACAGAGCAGAAAACAGAGATTCCTTTGAAAAAATTCTTGAGGAGCTTAACATTCCTCAGCCAAAGGGACAAGCAGTTACCAATATTGAGGACGGTGTAAGAGTAGCAAAAGAGGTTGGCTATCCTGTGCTTGTAAGACCTTCATTTGTATTAGGTGGTCGTGCAATGCAATTAGTTGGTAACGAAAAGCAACTAAGACAATACCTAAAGACAGCCGTTGAAATAGATGTTGACAAGCCTGTTCTTGTTGACCACTACATCAAGGGTAAGGAGGTTGAGGTTGACGCAATTTGCGACGGACGCGATGTGTTTGTAGCCGGTATTATGGAGCTTGTTGAAAGAACAGGCGTTCACTCTGGTGACTCAATAAGCGTTTACCCATCATTCTCGATTTCCGATAAGGTTAAGGGCAAAATCCTAAGCTACTCAAAGAAGCTGGGTCTTGGTATCGGCATTGTGGGTCTATTCAATATCCAATTTATCGTTGACCAAAATGACGATGTATATATTATTGAGGTTAACCCTCGTTCATCAAGAACAGTTCCATTCCTATCCAAGTCCACAGGCTACTCCCTTGCAGATATTGCAACAGAGGTTATCCTTGGAAAATCCTTAAAGGAGCTAGGCATTTTCGACCTATATCCACAGGAAAAGAAGAGATGGTACTGTAAGGTTCCTGTATTCTCATACAAGAAGATTAGCGGTATTGATGCTTATCTATCTCCGGAAATGAAGTCAACAGGTGAAGCAATCGGCTACGACGATACACTAAACAGAGCATTCTATAAGGCACTCCAGGCTTCCGGCATGCAGGTACAAAACTACGGTACAGTTCTTGTAACGGTTGCAGACGATGACAAGGAGGAGGCGCTTCCATTAATCCGTCGCTTCTATAACCTTGGCTTCAATATTGAAGCTACTAAGGGTACAGCGGAATTTCTAAAGGAGCACGGCATCAGAACAAGAATTAAGCATAAGATTGGTGAGGGCTCAAGGGATATTCCTGAGGCTATGAGACAGGGACATATCGCATATGTAATCAACACAAGCGATGCTTCCTCAAGCCAAGGCACACACCAAAAGGACGGCTACGAAATCCGTCACCTAGCTATCGAAAATAATATTTCACTCTTTACATCACTTGACACGGTAAAAATTCTACTCGATGTACTGGAGGAAATTACTTTAACAATTTCAACAATTGATTCTTAATAGTAGCCAGCAGCCAGCCGCCAGCAGTCAGCAAATTACTACTGGTGGCTGGAGGCTAACGGCTGACAGCTAAACCGAACATAGTGAGGTTAACATGAAGGACTTAATTTTTAAGATTTTAACAAATAAGCAAATCGCAAAAAACACCTATGAAATGGTGCTTATGGGCGATTGTACCGATATTAAATGCGGTCAATTTGTAAACATAAAGCTAGATGGCTTTTATCTACGCCGTCCTATTTCAGTATGCTGTGTAGAGGGTAACGAGCTTACGCTTATCTACAAGGTAGTAGGTGGGGGAACTGAAGCTATGGCAAAAATGGAAAGGGATACTGAGCTGCTTGTGCTTACAGGACTTGGTAACGGCTACGATACAGGCTTAAGTGGAGAAAAGCCACTGTTAATTGGTGGTGGCGCAGGTGTTCCGCCTATGTATCAGCTTGCTCGTGAGCTTACAAAAGAGGGCAAAAGCGTAAGCGTAATTTTAGGCTTTAACTCCAAGGACGAGGTTTTCTACGAGGAAGAATTTAAAAAGCTGGGAGCAAATGTAATTGTAGCAACTGCCGACGGTAGCTATGGGGTTAAGGGCTTTGTAACAGATGCCTTTAATATGGTAGATTATACATATTTCTACACCTGCGGTCCTGAGCCAATGCTAAAGGCAGTTTACAATAATACAGCTACAAGCGGTCAATTCTCCTTTGAGGAAAGAATGGGCTGTGGCTTTGGCGCTTGTATGGGCTGCTCCTGTAAAACAAAATACGGAAATAAGAGAATTTGTAAGGACGGACCGGTTCTTCAAAAGGAGGAAATTATATGGTAAGCTTAAAAACAGAGCTTTGTGGCATAGAGCTTGATAACCCATTAATTCCTGCCAGTGGAACCTTTGGCTTCGGCTACGAATTCAATGAAATATATGATATTAACTGTCTTGGCTCATTCTCCTTTAAGGGAACAACGCTAAACCCTCGCTTTGGTAATCCAACACCGAGAATTGCCGAGTGCGAAAGAGGAATGATAAACTCCGTAGGACTACAAAACCCGGGTGTTGACAAGGTTATCTCCGAGGAGCTTCCAAAATTAAAGAAATGCTTCCATAAGCCTGTTATGGCAAATGTAAGCGGCTTTTCAATTGAGGAATATGTAGAAACAGTTAAAAAGCTGGATAAAGAGGACATTATCGGTTGGTTTGAAATCAACATTTCCTGTCCAAATGTTCACGGGGGCGGAATGAGCTTCGGTGTATCACCGGAAAACGCAGGAGCAGTTACTAAGGCTGTTAAGGCTGTAACAAGCAAGCCTGTAATTATAAAGCTATCACCAAATGTTACCGACATTGTCGCAATAGCTAAGGCATGCGAGGAAAACGGTGCTGACGGTATTAGCTTAATTAATACATTACTTGGTATGAAGATAGACCTAAAGCGCAGAAGGCCTGTTGTTGCAAACAAAATGGGAGGCTTCTCGGGCCCTGCAATTAAGCCTGTAGCTGTAAGAATGGTATATCAGGTTTATGAGGCAGTAAGCATTCCAATTGTCGGCGGTGGCGGAGTATCCACAGCTGAGGATGTTATCGAAATGATGCTAGCGGGAGCAAGCGCAGTTGAAATAGGAGCAGCCAACCTGGTTGACCCTATGGCTTGCCCAAAAATCATTGAGGATTTACCAAGAGTAATGGAAAAATACGGTATTAAAAATTTAAAGGATATAATAGGAGGAGCACACTAATGGGAAAGGACGTAATTATCGCTTGTGACTTTGCAAGCAAGGAGCAGGTTTTCAGCTTTCTTGACAAATTCGAGAATGAAAAGCCATTTGTAAAAATCGGTATGGAGCTTTTTAATGCAGAGGGTCCGGAAATTGTAAGAGAAATTAAGAAAAGAGGCCACAAGATTTTCCTTGACTTAAAGCTTCACGATATTCCAAACACAGTTAAAAAGGCAATGGCAGTATTATCTCGCCTTGATGTTGATATGACAAATGTTCACGCAAGCGGTACAATTGCTATGATGGAAGCGGCTTTAGAGGGACTAACAAGAGAGGACGGCACTTGCCCGCTTCTTATTGCAGTTACTCAGCTAACCTCAACAAGCGAGGAAAGAATGAGAGACGACCTACTTATAAACGAGCCAATGGATAAGGTAGTTATGCACTATGCGCAAAATGCTAAAAAGGCAGGACTTGCAGGCATTGTTTGCTCACCGCTAGAGGCAGAAAAGGTTCACGCAGCCTGTGGCAAGGACTTTATAACAGTAACTCCGGGCGTGCGCTTTGCAGATGGCGATAAGGGCGACCAGGTAAGAGTTATGACTCCTGCCGAGGCAAAGAAAATCGGCTCAGACTACATCGTAGTAGGCAGACCAATTACAGCAGCAGCCGATCCGGTTAGCGCATATAGACGCTGTGTTGATGAATTT